>PLLD01000315.1 GCA_003141205.1 Gemmatimonadota bacterium | reverse complement strand
GGTGTACCCGCAGTGGGTCGCGGACATCGTCCAATCCTGGGTGGGGGCGAGGGCGCTTCTGCGTGGCCAGAATCCGTACCTGGCCGTCGGGCCGGCCGGTACGGCGATGTATCTGCCCTGGCCACTGTTCTATCCCCTTCCCGCACTCCTTGTCACGATCCCCTTCACGCCGCTCTCCCTGGATCTGTTTCGGCCGATCTTTCTGGGCGGATCGAGCGCGTGGCTCGCGTACGTCGTGACACGCAGGGATTACTGGCGACTCGCGCTCTTTGGCAGTGCTGCTTTTCTGGGCGCCGTCGCATCCGGGGCATGGGAGCCGCTGCTGCTGGCCGCGGCGCTGACGCCGGGGGCCGCGGCACTGTATCTCGCAAAGCCAAACATTGGACTGGCCCTGGCCTCCGCGCTCCCCTTTCGGCGCGCGACGATTATAGGTATGGGGATCGCGGGCGCCGTGCTCGTGGCGAGCGTGCTCATTCGGCCCGAATGGGTCGCCGACTGGCGACACGCGCTTGCGTCCGGAACGCACCTGGCCGGACCGATCACCCGCCCGGGCGGGTTTATCGCCCTCCTGGCGCTGGCGAAGTGGCGCCGGGCGGAGGCGCGGCTCCTTCTGGTCCTGGCCGCGGTGCCGCAGACGATGATGCTTCAGGCGGCGCTCCCGCTGTTTTTGATCGCGCGCAATCGCACCGAGATCGTCGCGCTCGCGATGTTGTCGTACATCCCCTATCTGGTGCAGCTCCACGCAGCTACCCAGGCTATCCCCTTCCAGGTGCTGACGGAGCGTACCGGGACGCTGATCGTGATCTGCCTCTACATACCGTGCATCGTCATGCTGCTGCTGCGGCCGAATGTCTGGAGCGGGCTCGATGACGCGTAGTCCGGTGCGCGACACCGCGGAGCTGACGCGAGGCCAGGCGATCATCAGCGGCTTTGCGGTTTTTCAGATACTGGCGATCGTGTGCTGGGGGTTGCCCATCAATTCCCTATTGGTCACACGCTTTCGAGACAGCACGGCCCCCCTGGTGCGTACGATCGGACTGGCGCAGACGTGGCCCATGTTCGCCCCCAACCCGCAGGTGATCGCGGTGTACCTGCAAGCAGAGATCATGCATCGAGGTGGGCGAACGACCATATGGAAGTTTCCGATCCCGAGTGACTACGGGGCCTTCGAGCAATACTCCAAGGGCCGCCACCTGCAATGGGGGACGGAGGCGATCCGCCTCGACGCGGCGGCCCCACTCTGGCCCGACGCCGCACGCTTCATCGCGCGTGCCCACGACGATCCACGCGACCCACCGACCGGCGTGACACTCGTCCGGTACTGGGCTGCGATGCCGCCGCCGACCTTCGCTCGCGTCGCGCCGCCCCTGACCTGGCATCGCGAGGCGTTTTTTACCTACGCCATTCAACCGGGCGACCTGCCGTGACCGCCCGTGCTCTCGTCCGGGCCTGGAACGAGTTCTTCTTCGCACCGATATCCCCGACCCCGGTCGCGCTGTATCGGATTCTGTACGGCGGGCTCAACGTCGCGAACCTGGTGTTGATGCGGGGGGACTGGCTCACCTGGTTCGGGCCGCGCGGAGCCGTGAGCGCCGCCGCCGTCCAGAGTGTGCACGCCACGTTTCCGGGCCTGGTGCCGTGGCCGACGTTAGGTGTCTTCTCGCTGCTCCCGCACACGGATGCTTCGGTCACGGCGTTCTATTGGATCTTTCTCCTCGCCGCGGTCTGCGTAACCGTAGGGCTGGCGTCGCGTGTGAGCACCATCGTGGTCTACATTTGCCTCGTTTCGATGCAAGCGCGCAACCCCTTCATCATGAACGGAGGCGACCAGCTTCTCCGCGTCACCGGCTTCTTCGTCATGTTCGCGCCGGTCGGGGCGGCGTTGTCTTTCGACCGTCTCTGGCGCATCTGGCGCGGTCGCGAAGCACTTGCCGTTGCGCCGCGCATCCCCTGGGCGCAGCGGATGATTCAGATTCAGATGGCGGTCATGTACATCGGGACGGTCTGGTGGAAAACGCTCGGCGATACCTGGCTGGATGGAACGGCGGTTCACTACGCGCTGGGACGGCTTGATGTCCGGCGCTTCCCGGTTCCCGGGCTCGACAATCCGCTCATGATTCGCCTGGCGACATGGGGGACGCTGCTCACCGAGTTCTCGGCGGGCGTCCTGATCTGGCTCCGTGACCTGCGCTATCCCGTGATACTTGCCGCCGTCGCGCTGCACCTCGGCATCGAGTACGCGATGGTCATCCCGCTCTTCGAATGGATCGCGATCGCCACCTTCGTGACCTTTATCTATCCGGAGGATCTCGCCCGCGCCTGGGGCTGGGTGCGATTGCACGCGGGACCGTGGCTCGGCGCGCCCGTGACGCTCGTGTACGACGGGGCATCCGTCCGCGGCGTGCGCGCCGCCACCGTCCTCCAGGCCATCGATGTCTTTGGACGGTTGCGTTGTATCGATCTGAATTCCGGCAGTGCCCCCCCGATCACCGCCGGGGTCGCCTGGAGCGCAGGCAACGGCCGGCTGATTGTGCTATCCGGCGGCTCCGCGCGCACCGGCGTCGCGGCGCTGCGCGTCATCGCACCACGCGTTCCCCTGCTCTGGCCACTCCTGCCCTTCTCTCTCCTCATGCCGCGCCCATCGGCCGCGGCGCCCACGTCCCCCGCGATCCCATAGACGTATACCGCATGATGTCCGCCTCGAGTACATCGCATAGCCTGCGAACCGGCTTCTGGCGCCGCCTCGCGCCGTCCGGTCCGGAATGGGTCGCTCTCCTGCTCGGGATCGCGATGCCCCTCGCCTATGGGCGAGTGTGGCTCTCGCTGGACGGAGATCCCGGTCGCCATGTCCGCGTCGGGGAAACGATCCTCCGGTCCGGCCTTTTCTATAGCGACCCGTTCTCCTTCACGAAGGCGGGGGCGCCGTTCATTCCCTATGAATGGCTGAGCGAAGTGCTCTTCGCCCTCAGCGTCCGCCTCGCGGGATTGCCGGGGATGCTGATTCTGACGGGGGTCGTCCTGGGCCTCACGTACGCCGTCGTCACACGCACGATGCTTCGGCGGCGCATCAGTCCGATTCTCACCGCGCTCGTGCTCCTGTTTCTGTTGGCGCTCGGGCTCACACACTGGCACGCGCGGCCGCACATCTACACGCTGCTGGGCGCCGCCATCCTCATGACGCTCATCGATCGCGCCGCCGATCGGAGAGCCCCGCTGTCCGGCGGCGAGCTGTGGGCCTCCGTTTGGCCCATCATTCCGCTCTTCGCCCTCTGGGCCAACCTCCATGGGGGCTTCCTCTACGGCCTCTTCCTGCTCGCGGCGGTGATCGTCGGCGATCGACTTGAGATGCTCGCCGCGACCACCCCCGCCGACATCGAGCGCTGGCGCGGCACGTTGATCCGGCACGCGACGATGCTTGGGTTTGCCGTAGCGGCGGCGCTACTCAATCCGAGCGGGGTCAAGCTCTACGCTCATACTCTAGGATATCTCGGCGACACGTACATGGTGGACCATACCGAGGAGTACACGTCGCCCAACTTCCACATCCTGCATTTTGCGGCGATCGCTATCGTGCTGGTGGTCTGGGTGCTGGCCACGCTGCGCCGGCGGCCCCGCTACCCGACGGTGACGATCGTGGCCCTGAACCTCGGGTTCGCCCTGCTCGCGGTGCGCAACCTTCCGCTCTTCGGGATCATCGTTCTTCCCCTGGTCGCGGCCGAAGGGCAGCGATCGCTCGAGGGGCACGTTCCCGAGTGGGCCGCCCACTGGGTAGCGGGACATCGCCGACATTCGATCCGCCTCGGTCTCGCATGGCCCGCGCTCGCCATGGCGGCGATGTTCTGGCTCGCGCGTACGAAGACGGTGTCCGCCCCGGACACGGGCGATTTCGAGACCTTCGCTCACACGTTGCTGCCCACGACCTTCAATCCCTCGATCTTCCCCGTGCGCGCGGTACGCGACGCCCGCGCGGCGCAGCTGCCCGGCAGGATGCTGAGCGAGTTCGCGTGGGGCGGATATATCCTGTACGCGTGGCCCGAGCAGCGTGTCTTCATCGACGGACAAACGGACTTCTACGGCGACTCGATCATGCGGGAGCACGGAGAGATACTGGAGCTGCAGCCGGGGTGGCGGGCAAAGCTGGCCGCGTGGAAGATCCAGCTCGCGCTCCTGGGGACGCGCACCGCGCTGGCGGATGCGCTCGCACACGAGGATGGGTGGCGGCCGCTGTACTGCGATACGACAGCCGTCATGTTCGCGCACGACACCACGGTCGGCGCGGCGCTCGGACCAACCAGCTCACTCGCAAGCTCCTGCGCATCACTGCGGACCACACCCATGCGCGTATGGGCCGCGCGCACGCCCGACCCAGCTGACGTCACGGACCGTTTTTCACAAGGGGCGAAAATCCCATGACCAATGCCGATCGCGATCTCGCGTCCCACGAGCGCCTCATCTATCAAACGCAGCTGCATTGGATCGTCCTCGTGCCGCCGTTTTTTGTGGGCGCGGTCCTCGCCGCTGCCGGCCTGTGGGTTTTCGCGCAGCCCACCGACATCGCGCACCGCCGCATTGAATTTCCGATCGACCCCGGCTGGCTCGGCATCCTCATCGTGATCGTCGGAATCGTCGTCATCGGCCTCGGCATACTCCGGCGTGAGTCGACGGAGCTCACCGTGACCACCCGGAAGGTCACGGCGACCATGGGGGTCATCGCGCGCCGGACGCTGGAAATCGTGCTGCCGCACGTCGAGAGCATCGAAGTCGATGAAGGGGTGTGGGGGCGCCTGCTGGGATACGGCACCGTCGTCGTGCGTGGAACGGGCGGGACACCCGAGACGCTGACCACGATCGCGCATGCGCGCGAGTTTCGGCGCCAGGTCCAACAGCAGCTCGCGGCGCCGCCACTACCTTAAACGGCGTGATGCCGCCGCACCCTACCCGCACGGTCATCCTCGGGTGCTCATTCGCGGCCCTCGAATTTCTCTATAGAACATCGCGCCGGCTCGGGCGGTTCGCGCCCGGGGAAGTCACGGTGGTGGAACCCCTGGGGTCCCATGCCTACATCCCGCTCATGCACGAGGTTGTGAGTGGTGCGCGATCGGCCGAGCGGCTGCAATTCGATACGGCGCGCTTCTGCCGGGCGATCGGCGCAACCCTGGTACACAGAACCGCGGCGAGCGTCGATCCGGTCAGACGCGTCGTCCGCCTCAGCGATGCGGCGGAGGTCGCATACGACCGGCTGATCGTCACGATAGGGAGCGTGCCGGACCTCGATCCGGCCATCGGGCCGACGGAAAACGTCTACACAGCCAAGTTCCTCGATTCCGCGCGGCAACTTCGCGCTCGGCTTCTGGCGCTGGCCGCGCAGGGCGACAGTCCGATTCGCGTCGCGGTCATCGGAGCGGGAATCACGGGAGTGGAATGGAGCGCCGAGCTTGCCGGACGCGGCCTCCCGGGTGCACGCGTCGTCGTCACGTTGATCGGCCGAGAATCGCGCATCCTCCCGGAGTTCTCTCCCAACGTCGCGCGGCATGCCGCGCGACGCCTCGACCAACTCGGCGTCCATACGCTGGTTGGGCGCGAGACGACGACCGTGCGGGCGGGCGCGGTCCGCGTGCGAGGCGGGGACATGGGAGACGGCGAGGTCGAGTGCGACATCGTGGTGTGGGCCGCGGGTGTGCGCCCGAGCGCGGTCGCGAGCAGCCTGGGTCTCCCGCTGACGGCGGCGGGGCGCGTCGTGGTGACGCCGCGCCTCGATGTCCCGGGGTTTCCAGGTGTCTTCGCCGCCGGCGACGCCGCGAGCATCGTCGAGGACGGGCACACGTGGCCGACGGCGGTGCGAGCGATCGAGGCGATCTGGCAGGGTGCGTACCTCGCGCGGCGCCTGCAGAGTGATGCCTCGATCGAGGTCGCGCCGCGGTACCGCTTCCACCGCACTTTTTTCTTCGGTCTGTCGCTGGGACCGAGCCACAGTCTCATCGTATACCGCCGGTGGTGGCTCGGTGCGCGATTCTTTGTGGGCTTCCGCCGCTGGCTGCAGTGGGCGTACTATGCACGCTTCCACCTTCTCGCGGGATGGCGGATGGCGTCCGAGGCAAGCAGGTAATACCGCCCGTGACCAATTGGCCGATGTGTCTGTCCTTCCTGAGTGATTACATCACCTCGACTGGCAGCGCGCGTCATCGGGCTGGCCGTTGTCCGGCGCAGGAAGACCGCTGCATGAAGCGATTTGTCGCGCCCGGCGCGGGGCTGCGCGACCGGCGCGCACGGTGTGTCGCGCTGCTACGCGTCGGCCTTGCGGCGGCGCTATGCGGCATCGGTGGCGCACGAGCGGTCGGCGCTCAAAGCGTGCATGACGCCAAGACGCGCCCCGCTGCCGACACGACGCTCCGATCCCAGCTGCAGGAAGCGTGCGCGGCCGTGTGGGTTGCATGGTCCCGCAACGATCAGGTGAAGCTGCGCCAGCTCACGCCTCCCGGCATGATCGTGGTCGTCGCGGGTGACTTCCCGCGGCAAGACCGCGAGCAATTCCTCGCGAGCGCCGAATCCTTCGCAGATCATCACGGGCGCGTAGTTCTCCTGGAGCTATCAGAGACCAATGCGCAGCCCGCCGGCGATGGCGCGGTACTCTATGCCCGGTACGCGGTCACGTACGAGTACGACGGCCACCGCATGACAAACGGGGGTCGCGCCACCGTGGCATTCATCCGTCGCAACGGCACATGGCAGGGCGTCGAGTGGCACCTGGATTCGGGCAGATAAGCGAGCCGTAGCCCGCGTCCGCACGGGCGGTTCGGCAGCTGCTCCACATGGTGTTCAAGTACCACAACAAAGATTACGTGCCGCTTCCCAATGAGGACGCGGTACGCGCCGCGCTCCGGAGCGCGAATCCACGGCCCGGGGAGTACATCATCCCGCATTGCTCCGACATGCAAGCGATGAAGACACCCGAAATGCAGAAGAAGTTTGCGGAAGGACCCGTGGGGCGGCTCACGCTCCGGGCGACGGGGCCCATGGCGATCGGCCCGAGCCTCGTGCAGTGGTTCCTGTTCTCGCTTGTCATTGGGGTCGTCGTCGCAGCTCTCGCGTCGGTCTCGTTGTCGGCCGGAGCCAGTGTCCGCCACATCTTCATCGTGGTCGGTGTCACGACCTGGCTCGCATACTCCGGCGGCCACATCACGTCGGCAATCTGGTTCGCGCGTCCGTGGTCGATCACGACCAAGGAGATCTTCGACGGTCTGATTTACGGACTTGCGACGGCCGCTGCCTTCGTTTGGCTCTGGCCGCGGTAACGGCCGCCGAATCGCACGTCGCGGGGAGAGCGGCCTTCAGGCGCGGCTGATGGAGCGCCCACGCGCCGCCTTCCACGCCGGACCTGTCAACGCGACTCGAGATTCATCTCGATCAGGGGGACGGCGTCGAGCTCCTGCAGGCGGCGGTAGTTCGCGGCGATGCGCTCGACGTAGGCGAGGGTCTCGCGATAGCGCCACCGGCTGACCTGCGGTGCGACCGTTGAGACACCCGTCCATGTCGCAGGGTCGAGCTTGGCGTCGCGGGCAACGCGTTGGGCGCGCTGAATCGTCCCCTCGCCGGCGTTATATGCGCCCACCATGAAGCGGTAATGGTCCGGTGGGGGCTCGATCGTGCCGAACAGCTTCCAGAGATCCGCGTCGTGGGCGATGCCGGCCGCAATGTTACTCTGGGGGTCCTCGACCGATTTGAAGTCGGGCCGCTGAGAGCTGATGATCGAGAAGGTCGACGGCATGAGCTGCATCAATCCCTGCGCGCCGACGGAGCTCCGCGCGGCCGAGTCGAGGCCGCTTTCGGCCATCGCCTGCGCCTTGAACACGCGCCAGGCGAATCCAGGACCGAAGTATCGCTTGCTCCATTTGCGGAAATACGCATCGTAGCGCGCGCTCGGTGCCCGCGTCACGGTGATCGGAAGGGTGGTGCCCGCGAGGGCAAGGGCGACGGCGAGCCGGAGGGCGCCCAGCATCAGCTCAACGCCCGGCCGATAATCAACGCGATCGAGATGAACAGTGCGGCCACGAAAATCCCGACGGCGATGTTCCCCTTACGCAGCTCTTCTTCGAGGTCGAGCTTGGTGAGGCGATCGAAGACGCGAATGCTGAGAAACATGAGCACGACGCCCAACACGGCATACAGGATGTTCATGCCAATGATGGTCAATTGCTGCATGACGGCTCCGGATGGGGACGCGCTGCGAAGGTAATGCAGGGGCCCGGTAGCGGGAAGCGCCGCATCGGGCACCGTGCGAGGACGCTGGCACGTCGAGGGGCTCACCGAAATCTTTCGGGACGGGGTGACCGATCCTTATCATTCGCCGAAACGCGACGACATCTCGCCGCCGAAAAGGCTTCCTTCCCGGGAACGCGGCCGCATGTCCCCACAAGCCCAAGAGTGCACGCACCTCGACCAGGTCCGGGACGTTGCACCGAGGACGCCCAAGGGATGCGAAGAGTGCCTTGCAATGGGCGGCCACTGGGTGCACCTGCGGCTGTGCCAGGAGTGCGGCCATGTGGGGTGCTGTGATGCATCGCCGGGGACGCACGCGACGAAGCATTTTGATGCGTCGCAGCACCCCCTCATGAAAAGTTTTCAGCCGGGCGAGGACTGGAGTTGGTGCTACGTCGATGCGCTATTCATCGAGCCCGCGGCCAAGCCCCTCGAGACGGGACACCGGTAGTGCCGCGCGAAGCCACGATCCCGTGGGCCGGCTGAGGGTGCCATTGGGCGCGGACGCCTGGCCGCCGCTTCCCTTGAGCGCGTGGCAGGACACGCGGGACACGCTGCACCTCTGGACGCAGGTCGTCGGCAAGACGCGTCTCGCGCTGGCCCCGATGGTGAATCACTGGTGGCAGGTTCCGCTCTACGTATCCGCGCGCGGGCTGACGACGTCGCGGGTCCCGTATCGCGACGACGGCTTCGCGGTGGATTTCGATTTCATCGATCACCAGCTCGTGGTGCAGCGGGACGATGGACGGGAGTGGACGCTGCCGCTGCGACCGCGATCGGTCGCCGGGTTCTACGCCGACTACATGGCAGGACTTCGGTCGATCGGGATCGACGTGCGGATTCGGCCCCTTCCCGTCGAGATCGCGGACGCGATTCCATTCGAGCGGGACGAGCAGCACGCCGCGTACGACCCGGAGGCAGCGCACCGGTTCTGGCGCGCGCTGGCGCAGGCTGACCGGGTGTTGCAGCTGTTTCGCGGCCGGTACGTGGGAAAGTCGAGCCCCGTGCATTTCTTCTGGGGGAGTTTCGACCTGGCGTGCACGCGGTTCAACGGCACGCGCGCGCCCACGCATCCCGGCGGCATGCCCGGCCTGGCCGATTGGGTCGCACGGGAGGCTTACTCACACAGCTGCATCAGCGCGGGATGGTGGCCGGGGAACGCGGGTGGCCCCGTGACTGAGCCCGCATTCTATGCATACGCGTATCCGGAGCCCGCCGGCTGCCCGACCGCCGTGATTCGGCCGGAGAGCGCGTTCTACAATGGCCAGATGCGGGAATGGATACTCCCGTACGATACGGTGCGCGCGGCGCCCGATCCGGACCGCGTGGCGCTGGAATTTTTCCAGAGCACCTACGAGGCGGCGGCCATGCTGGGCGGGTGGGATCGGTCGGCCTTGGAGCGCTCTGACCACGCGCGCTAGCGCCGGTCACCGGAGATGACGAGGGGGGACCGTGCGAGCCAAATCCGCGCTGCGCTCTTACCGGGTGCGGCGCTGCTGTGCATCCTGGCAGGGAGCCTGCTCCGGCTGTCCGCTGACGCCGGCGTCTGGGGTCCGCGCGTATGGATGATTGGTCTCGTGATTACGGGGATGCCGATCGTTTGGCGGACCGCGCGCGGCGTGCTCGCCGGGCGGTTGGCGGCTGACCTGGTGGCCGCCCTGGCCATCGGGGGCGCGGTAGCGTTCGACCAGCCGCTGGCGGGATTGGTAATCGTCGTGATGCAGAGCGGGGGAGAGGCTCTCGAGGCATATGCCGCGGGGAGGGCGTCGGCGGCCGTGCAAGCCTTGGAGCAGGAATCCCCGCGATGGGCGCACCGCGTGCGCGATGGCGAGGTCGAGGACCTGTCCGCGGATGCGGTATCGGTTGGCGACACGCTACTCGTACGGCCCGGCGACATGGTGCCATGTGACGCTGTCGTGCTGGAAGGCCGTTCGCAGGTAGATACGTCGCGCCTGACCGGCGAGCCCCTTCCCGTCACGGCCGAGCCGGGCTCCCGGCTCTCGAGTGGAAGCGTCAATGGCGCGAGCCCGCTCACGGTCCGCGTTACCGCGGTAGCGTGGGAGAGCCAATATGCGAGAATTGTCGATCTCGTACGGAAGGCCCAGGCGAGCAAGGCACCTCTGCAGCGACTCGCCGATCGCTACGCGGTGTGGTTCACCCCCGCCACACTCGCCGTCTGTCTGCTTGCCTACGGCATCACGCACGACCCGATTCGCGTCCTTGCCGTCCTCGTCGTCGCGACCCCCTGCCCGCTCATTCTCGCGGCGCCGGTCGCGATTATCGGCGGGATCAACCGCGCCGCGCGGCGCCAAATCATCATCCGGAGCGGCGCCGCATTGGAGCAGCTGGCCGGGATCACGGTCGCTGTCTTCGACAAGACGGGGACGCTCACGGTCGGTCGTCCGCGCGTCCAGCGCGTCGCACCCGCCGCGCCGCTGACGGCGGCCGAGGTGCTGCGCCTGGCGGCGGCCATCGAGCAGGGCTCCGGCCACCTCCTGGCGCGCACCGTCGTGGACGCCGCGGAGGCCATCGCTCATCCCCTGCCGTCGGCCGAACATGTCGAGGAGGTACCGGGCCGTGGCGTAACCGGGGACGTCGAGGGCCATGCATTAGCCGTCGGGTCGCGTTCATTTGTCGGAGAGCGATACCCGTCAGCCGCCGCCGGACTGGATGACCTCGACCCGCCGAACGACGGTTTGCGAGCATACGTGACCGTCGACGGGCGGGCGGCGGGTGTGATCGAGTTCGCGGATGCGGCCCGGCCCGGCCTGCCCGCGGTCTTCGCCGATCTCAAGGCGCTGGGCATCACGCGCACGCTGCTGCTCTCCGGCGATCAAGAGCGATACACGCAAGCCATTGCCGAAGCCGTTGGCATTCGCGAGGCAAAGGGCAACCTGATGCCGGGCGACAAAGTGCGAGTGATTCAGGGGTTGGTGAATGGAGGCCTGTCCGTCCTCATGGTTGGCGACGGCACGAATGCCGCACCCGCGATGAGCAGCGCGACGGTAGGAGTCGCGCTGGCCGGGCATGGCGGCGGCATCACTGCCGAGGCGGCCGACGTCGTGCTTCTCGTCGACGACGTATCTCGCGTGGTCGATGTGCTCCGGATCGGCCGTGAAACCATTCGCATCGCCCGCCAGAGTATTTGGACCGGTCTCGGCCTGAGCGCGGTGGCGATGGTCTTCGCGGCCATGGGCGCCATTCCGCCGGCGGTGGGCGCCGTACTGCAGGAGCTCGTCGATGTCGCAGTGATCCTCAACGCACTCCGAGCGAGCCGGTAGGATCTCGCGCTCCGTCCCAAGCTCGCCACACGTCCGGGTGATTTCTATTTCCGATCAATACCAATAGCCTAGCCGCACCAGCCATGCACGCTGCGCCGCGGTATTGATGCCGTACTCCAGGCGAACGGGGCCGATCGGCGTGTCGGTGCCGAGACCGCATCGGGCACCGGTGACCCAGCCTTTCAGCGGCACAGCCGTGCCGCCGAGTCGCGATGCACCGGACATGCCTTCGAGAATGACCTCCACCGGTGCGACGACCGGGTAGGTAGCGGCTGCGCCGGCAAAAAGGGTGCGGTCTCCCCGACGATTTCCATACCGGAACCCCGCGAATCCGTCGTCGCCGCCGAGGGGAGTCTGGACGTCGAGCGGCAAGTGCTCCCCTGCCGCGTACGTGAGACGGGGCCGTACGCGGAGGCGACCAAGGGATGCCAATCCGTTTGCTGCGAGTGCCATCCGCCGATAGACCGGAGTCCAGGCGCCCTCGGCGGAGAAGCGTTGCTCCCCGCCGGGATCGGAATCGATCGCCCGGACCAGACCGCCACCGGTGCCGCGCAACGGTGCGCCCGAAGTCTGCCACAACCGTCCTTCAGCGCCGACCGCGCTCGACCACCCGGGAGTCAGATCGCGCTCGAAGCCCGCGAACAGCACCCCATCGTGCGTCTCAGTCGTGGCTCGCACGCGGTCCGCGCTCGTGAACAGGCGCACGGTCTCATCGAAGAAGCTCACCGACGACAAGGGTTTGAACTCGTACAGCGCCGGCCGGTCTGCTCCGCTCACGACGGCCACGACACCGCGTCGGAGGCCGCCCACAAACGCAGCGCCACTGATCTCCACGGCTCGCGACGGCGTCGGAATCCACCCCGCGCCGGCCCACAGCCGGCCGCCGATGTCGGCGTCGTACGCGAGCCCGACTCCGCCCCGAATCGGAGCCCCGCGCTTCACCTGAGCATCGAAATGCACGCTATCCCCCGATCCGCGTGGGGTGAGCCAGAGCGCGACGTAGCGGCCCGAGGCCGCGACGGCGTCCAGCTGCGTCGCCAGTGCGGCGGGATCGAGCGCGCGGCCGGTTTCCAGGTTGAGCTGCCGCGCCAAGGCGCGCGCCTCGGCGCCCGACCCTCCATCCACCGTAAAGCCGGTTACTCGCATCGCCGGCGGACGATTCGCCGGCGGACGACTCGCTGGCCGCTGCCCCGTCGCGATGCAGGAGGGGCGCATCGCGAGCGAGGCGGCGCGGTCGGCAAACGCGCGGCGCGCGGCGGCCATGCCGGAGTCGACGGCCATCGCGCTGCGATCCGGCGCAAAGTCCAGGCTTCCAACGCCAACCACATGTGAGACGATGCGGATGTCGTCGGGCCCGAGTGAATCGGGCGGCTGCTCAAAGAGGAAGTCGATCATCCGACCGCCGACCGCCAGGGGAGACTCCGCATTGATGGAGTCGCCCGGTGCGCCCGGAGCGAGATCCGATACGATGACACGAGTTGCACCCGCTGCGCGCGCGACCCGCACCGGGACGTTCGCCGTCAGTCCGCCATCGACGAGCGCACGACCGTCGATGTATTCCGGCGGCAGCACGACCGGGATCGAGTAGCTCGCCCGGACGCCCTGGGCGAGGTCCCCGCGATCGAGGACGACGGTCTCGCGATTCGATAGATCCGTCGCGACGGCCCGAAACGGGATCGGCAGCGAGTCGAAGCTCCCCCGGGCAAGGAGATTGCCGGTGAGGAATAAACGACTGGCGAACATATTGAGCTCCGCGTCCTCCCAGAGGGGACTCCGGAAATGGATTCCGCGGCTTCCGCTCTCCCATACGAGCAGCGGATGCAGGTCCCCCATCGCCTGCGGCAGTCGAGCCGGCGCCCCATGAAATAACCGGCTGACCGGCAGGGTGCGTACGACCGAGTCGATCGCACGCCCCGACATGCCGCTTGCATAGAGGGCACCAATCACGGCGCCCATGCTCGTGCCCACGACGAGCTGCGGACGTATACCAAGACTGTCGAGGACGCGGAGAACGCCGGCATGCGCGAATGCGCGCGCACCGCCTCCGGCCAGAACGAGCGCCGTCCGCCCGGTCGCCCGGCACGCCCTATCCTGTCCCTGTTCCTGTTCCTGTCCATGGAGCGGCGCGCCCATGGCCGCTGCGACCCACAGAGCGCCGCCACCGACGGCGCGACGGGTCCGTCTCAGCGCGCGTCACCCCGTCCACGCGGGAAATCGATCACGGCTTCCCCGGGCCTTCGGCGGACGTCGGATCGATGATACGGGCGACCTGTGCGACCGAGTCGGCGGGAAACCCTCCCCTCTTGGCGTGCTCGCGGACCGACTGTTCGTTGGGCGCGTTGTAAACGCAATACAGCTTATCTCCGGTCACGTAACTCTCCACCCACTGGATCGGCGTGCCCTCGGCCGTCATGCTGCGGAGCACATCATTCGATGTAGCGGACATCTGCTGCAGCTCCTTGTTCGACAACTTCCCTGCACCGGGAACGGTGCGTTCGATGACGAATTTTGGCATGTCGGAACTCCGGTTGATTGTTGCGGCGGTTTATCCCCCGCATGTTAGATCCGGTGCGATGGACGCAGTGTAATGCATTCCCTGACGCGTCCGGGCGATCCGCGCTCACGGCGCAACGCTGAGGAGCTCAGTCGGTGTGGCCTCTCCCAAGGCACCGACGCCTGTCTGGCTCACGCGCCAAGAGAATGGGAACGCGGTGGCGCTGGCCGTGGCCGGTGCCGTGAAGGTAGGCGTCACCGAGACCCACTCACCGGGGTTGACGCTCCGCGGCAAGGCGATGCTGGTCACGCCCCACGCGGTCGCGGAGGCGGACACGACGGAAAAGCTCGTCATGTCCCAGATCGTGTCGCCGGTGTTCTGGAATATGATCGTGCGCGGGAAGGTGGCGCCCGGCGTGAGGCCGACCGGCCGGTCGGAGATACTCACGACCGGCCTCCAACGCGCGCCACATCCGCCGCCGTGCGCCGGTTACGCCCCACCCAATCTTACGTTCAATGGGGCTGTCTGCGAGCATATAGCCAACCGCGGGGCCGTTGGGACGGAGAAGCCCGCCCAGGCAATTCGGATGCGATTCCGACCCGGCAGTCAGAGGAGTGTTGCGCGGCGCGTCACTAGGTAAGCCGCTGCGAGCCAAGGCGGGTAAATGCGGGCGAGCCCTATACCAGCCCCACGCTGGGCTGACGATCCTGTTCGGCACCGACCAGCGCGTAATGCACGCCTGGCCGTCGTGCTGTCCGTTGCCGGCATGCTCCCCCAGGCATTCTATGCTAACTATTGACATCAAGCGTCAGATTATGCCATTATCGCCACCAACGATTACCCCGATGCCGGATCTCTGATGCCGGATCTCTATAGTCCCAAACAACTCGCCGAGTACCTGCAGCTCTCGCAGCGGACCGTGTACCGGTTGCTCTACCGAGGCGCTATCCCCGCCGTCAAGGTGGGAGGGCAGTGGCGTTTCCGAAAAACGACGGTCGACGAGTGGCTTGATCTCTCGATGCACCGCCTCGACACGGCGTCGTTACATGCGCTGGAAGACGATGCTGCCGCGGCAGGTCATCGCTCCGGGCACCTTGCCGATCTGATCGCGCCGGAGAACGCCCGCATCCGTCTGACGCCCGCCTCGCGCGACGACGTCGTGCGGGCGTTCATCGCTCGCGTGCACTTCCCCGAGCCCGTCACGGCCGAACTCGTCACCGAGCGGATCCTCGAACGCGAGCGGATGTGCAGCACGGCGCTGGCCGGGGGCGCAGCACTGCTCCACACGCCGCGCAGTCGTCCGCGTGTGTTGCATGAACACGATCTGCTGGCCATCGCCCGCATCGACGCGCCAATCGACTTCGGTGCGCTCGACGGCGCACGCACCGAGTTGCTCATCCTGCTCCTCGCTCGCAGTGAGCGGGACCAGCTCGCGTTGCTGGCGAAGCTCACCCGGCTTTGCCTCGAGCCCAATTTCTTGCCCGCGCTCTGCGATGCCCTCACCGGCGACGACGTCGTTGATCTGCTCCGACGGACCGAGGACCGTGTGTTCGCCGGCGCTTCCTGACCGCGCCGCCCCGTCATGCATCTCACGATTCGGCAAGCCGCCTCATACCTCAACGTGCCGGAAGGGACCGTCCGCCGGTGGATCAGCACGCGTGGGCTCCCGGCGCACCGCGTCAATGAGCGTCTCCACTGCAATGCGCTCGAGCTCTGGGAGTGGGCGGTGGAGCAGGGCATCGCTGTCTCCGCGCGCCTGCTCGAGCAGGCGCGCGGCGCCCCCGAGGACGTGCCGCCCGTGTCCGCGCTCCTGGCCGCCGGGGGCATTCACCGGGACATCGATGGCGCCACCAAGGCGGAGGTGCTGCGTGCGCTCGTCGTCGCGTTGCCCCTGCCGGCGGAGGTCGACCGCGAGTTCCTCATCTCCGTGCTGGAAGCGCGAGAGGCGCTGGGATCGACCGGCATCGGCGATGGCATCGCCATTCCCCACGTGCGGAACCCGATCCTGCTCCACGTGACGCACCCGTTCGTTGCGCTCGCCCTGCTCCGCCGGCCGGTGGAGTTCGACGCCGTGGACGGCCAGCCGGTGAACGCGCTCTTTCTCGTTGTGAGCCCGACCGTTCCAACCCACCTCCGGATTCTCGCCCATCTGGGCGCGCTCCTGCGCGATGCCAAACTGCGACGTCTGCTGCACGCCGATGCGCCGAGCGATCGTATCCGCGCTCGTATCGCCGCGCTCGAAGCGGCCGCGCCGCGCCCGACCGGAGGGCCGCCATCGTCCGCCGTGCCCGCGCCGGGTGCGGCGCAGTGAGCGCGCTCGGCGTCGCGATCGGCAGCTGGCTCATCGGCTCGAGTGTGGCGTTCGTCGTTCGGCGCCGCGCCATCGCGGGGGTCGCGGGCGTCGGCGGTGCGCTCGCGGGGGGAGTCGCCGCGGCGATTGCGGGGACGCGCGTCCTCCTGGCCGGCACCACCGTGACGTGGTCCGCGCCGTGGAGGGTCCCCGCGGGTACGCTCGGCCTCCGGCTCGATCCGCTGGCCGCGGTGTTCCTGCTCCCGATCGCCGTCGTCGGCGCGCTCTGCGCGATCTACGGCGTCGCGTACCTGCGGCGGCATGTGCACGGCGGCCCGATCGGCAGCCCGATCGGCAGCCCGATCGGCAGCCCGATCGGCAGCCCGATCGGCGGCTCGCTCGCCGCCTACAATCTGCTGCTCGCGAGCATGGCAGTCGTCGTGACCGCGAATGACCTGGTGTTGTTCCTCGTCGCATGGGAGCTCATGACGCTCAGCTCGTGGGCGCTCGTCGTGAGCGACCACCCGATCGCCGCTGTGCGGTCGGCCGGTCGCCAATACCTGATCGCCGGCCACCTCGCGACGGCCGCTCTTTTCCTCCTGAGCATTCTGCTCGCGGCCGATCGGGGCACCTTCGCGATCGATGCGCTTGCGGGCGGCAGCCCTCGCACGCTGCTCTTTCTGCTCGCCTTGGTCGGCTTCGGCACGAAGGCCGGCATCGTGCCGATGCATGTCTGGCTCCCCGACGCCCACCCCGCGGCGCCATCGCACGTGTCGGCGCTGATGTCGGCCGTCATGATCACGATGGGATTCTACGGCCTGGCGCGATTCCTCCCGATCCTGGGGCCGCCGGCGCTCTGGTGGGCGTACCTTCTGATGGCACTCGGCGCGGCCGGCGCCGCGGGCGGCGGCGTGTTCGCCGTCGCGCAGCGCGACGTCAAGCGCGTGCTCGCCTATTCGACCGTCGAGAACGCGGGGCTCGTGACTCTCGGCATGGGCCTCGGTCTCCTGGGCACCGCGCTCAACCAGCCGCTGCTCGCCGGACTCGCGTGGACCGCGGTGCTGTTCCATCTCTGGAATCACGCCCTCGCGAAAGCGCTCGTGTTTCTCGGTTTCGGCGCCGTCGCTCAGGGCGCCCACAGTCGCAGTCTCGATGCGCTCGGCGGGATGCTCGCGCGCTGGCGGACCGTGGGGACCACGCTGGTGCTGGGGACTGCCGCGATCGCGTCGCTGCCCGGGCTCAATGTGTTCGCGAGCGAGTGGTTGCTCCTGCGCGATCTCCTGCTCGGCGTCCTCTTGCTCAAAGGGGCCGCGCTGGTCGCGGTGCTCGCGGCGCTGAGTCTCATCGCGCTCACGGGCGGTGTCGTGGTCGCGTGCTTTGCGCGGCTCGTCGGGATCGGCCTGCTGGGCGTCCCCCGCACGCCCGGCGCCGCTACGGCGGCCGAGCCAAGCTGGGCCATGCGCGCGCCGATGCTGGCGTTGGCCGCGGGCTGCTTAGGCGTCGCTGCGATGCCCGGGCAGGTCGCGGGCGCGTTGGCGCCCGCTGTGATGGTTATCGCGCGCGGTTCCGATGTCGCGGGGGCACGAGGCATTGTCCAGCCGATCGCCGTGCTGCTCCCGCTACTCGCGACACTGACTGGCCTCGTGCTCCTGCTGCGGACCGGCATCGGCCGCGCCGCACCACGGCGCCAGTCGGTGACCTGGGCCTGCGGCTACCCCGCGACGGGTCCGGCCATGCAGTACACGTCCACGTCGTTCAGCGAGCCGCTCACGCGCCTGATGGACCCGCTCCTCCGCATGGAGGTGCGGTATGCGGCCGACGGGGCCGGCCCGCAGCGTGCGCTCTGGCCCGGGAAACGGGTCGCCTGGACCTCGTCGGCCCCTGACCGCGTCCTGGTCGGGTTGTACGAGCCGGTGTTCCTGGCGGTCGGTCGCGTCGGAGCCTGGGCTCGTCGCCGGTCGCCGCCGCGCGTCGCGACGTCGCTTCTGTACATCGTCCTGACCGTCCTCGCCCTCCTCGGACTTCTCTTCCTCCCCGGCGTCGGCCCGTGAGCTATGTCGCGGCGAGCATCTGCCTGATCCTTGCCGGTGGCGGTGCCGCGCTCACACTATCGCGACGCGTTCGCCTCAGCCACGCGCTCTTTCGCGTGCTCGTGGGTGGAGGATGCGTCCTTGGCGCCGGACCGGCCATCGCGGCGCTGACCGGCGTCGACCTCCCGGACGTGCGCATGACGGCCGGCGTCCCGGGCGGTCCGTGGGTCTTCGGACTCGACGCTCTGTCCGGCGCATTCCTGCTGGCGATCGTCACCGTGGGGGGTGCGTGCGCGCTCTACGGTATCCCGTACCTCGCTGGCGATGCGGCCGGCCGCGCGGTGCACCGCGCACACGCGCTCGTGGCCCTGCTCATCGCCGCGCTCGCCGTCGTCGTCACGGCGCGCGCGGTCATGCCCTTCTTGATCGCCTGGGAAGTCATGGCGATCACGTCGTACATGCTCATCGTCTTCAAGCACGACCGGCCGGCGGTGCGACGCGCGGGGCTGCTCTACCTCGTCGCTACCCATGCGAGTACGCTCGCGCTCTTTGCGCTGTTCGCGCTGTGGGGTCGCGATGCGCATGACCTCACCTTCGTCGCGCTCACGGCGTGCGCGCCGAGACTGCCGGCGGGCGGCGCGGCTGTCCTCGGGCTGGCGCTCGTGGCCTTTGGCATCAAGGCCGGCCTCGTGCCGTTGCACGTGTGGCTCCCGGAGGCGCACGCGGCGGCGCCATCACACGTCTCGGCGCTCATGTCGGGCGTGGTCATCAAGATGGGGATCTACGGCCTGCTGCGTGTGATCGCGCTGCTGGTGACACCGCCCGCCTGGTGGGGCTGGCTCGTGCTCGCGCTGGGCGTCATCTCGGGCGTCCTGGGCGTCGTTTGGGCACTCGCACAACACGACATCAAACGCCTCCTCGCGTTCCACAGTATCGAGAATATCGGGATTATCCTGCTGGGCGTGGGTGCTGGCGCGCTCGGGCTGGCATATGGTGCACCGATCGTCGCTGTATTGGGATTCGCCGGCGCGACCTTGCACACCCTCAACCACGCCCTGTTCAAGACCCTCCTGTTCCTGGGCGCCGGTTCCGTGATTCACGCGACCGGCGCGCGCGACCTCGACCGATTGGGCGGCCTCGCGACGCGTATGCCACTCACCGCGACGGCCTTTCTCATTGGCTCGGCCGCCATCGTCGGGCTTCCCCCACTCAATGGCTTCGTCAGCGAGTGGCTGATCTACCGCTCGCTCCTGCAGAGTGGCGTCAGCGTGAGCGAGATCCGGATCGCCGTGCTGGCGACTGGCGCGCTCGCGCTCATCGGGGCGCTCGCGCTCGCCTGCTTCGCGAAGGTCGTGGGTGTGGCGTTCCTCGGCCGCGCGCGCGACGCGTCGGCAGGCGGCGCGCACGAGGCGCCGCGCGGCATGACATGGCCGATGGTCGCCCTCGCGGGCGCGTGCGCCGCCATCGGTGTGCTACCCGCCGTGGTCGTGCCGCCCGCACTCCGCGTGGGCGCGCTTCTGACTGGCGGTCCGGCGATGGCGCTCGCGACCGTTGCGGACCCCGCTGCCGGGGCGCTGACAGTCTTCACGCTTTCGGTGGGGAGTGGACTCCTCGTGGCGTGGGTGCTGTACACGGCATTGTTCGGTCGCCGGCGTTTGCGCGCCGCGGCCGAGACGTGGAGGTGCGGTTTCGCCCGGCCGACCGCGCGCATGCAGTACACCAGCTCGTCATTTGCCGCGCCGCTCATCGCGGCATTCCGGGCGGTCGCCGGCGTGCACACGGACCGGTCGGCCCACGCGTTCGCCACACACGCCGGGGATCCAGTGCTGGACGGGCTCGCGCTGCCGGCCTGGCACACCATCCGGACGGCCGCCCGCTGGTTCCGCCCCCTCCAGCGCGGCCGCTTGTCGCGCTCTCTCCTATACGTCGTCGCTGCCATGCTCGTCCTGCTCGTCTACCTGATGATCACCGGGCGGACCACGTGAGCGTCCCGCACGCGACCGCCCTCGCGGTCCTGCTCATCGTCGCGCCGGCGGTGCCGGGGATTGCGACCAAGACGAAAGCGGTGCTCACCGGCCGGCGAGGCGCGCCGGTGCTGCAACTGTACTACGATCTCGGGAAGCTGGCCCGCAAAGGCTCGGTCTATAGCACGACGACAACGTGGGTCTTTCGTGCAGGCCCGGTCGTCCTGCTCGTCGCCTTGCTCGCGGCCGCGCTCTTGCTCCCGCTCGATGGACGCGACGCGCCGGCGCGGTTCAGCGGCGACCTGATCGCGTTCGCCGGATTACTCGCGCTCGGCCGGTTCGCCCTCGTGCTGGCGGGGCTGGATACGGGCTCGAGCTTCGAGGGGATGGGAGCGAGCCGCGAGGTCACATTCGCAAGCTTCGCCGAACCCGCGCTCTTCCTCTGCTTCACCGCCCTCGTCCTTGCGACGGGCAACGCATCGTTGAGCGGCATGTTCGGCGCGCCGGTGCGCATGGCCTGGTCGCACGCTGCCGCCAGCTTGAGCCTCGTCGGGCTTAGTCTCTTCGTCCTGCTTCTGGCGGAGAACTCGCGCGTCCCGATCGACGATCCGGCCACGCATCTCGAACTGACCATGATTCACGAGG
>PLLD01000205.1 GCA_003141205.1 Gemmatimonadota bacterium | reverse complement strand
TCAACGTCGCGCCGACGCAGGACGTGCCGGTAGTGGTGGCGATCGACGGCGCCCGCGAGCTGCGCTTCATGCGGTGGGGCCTCATCCCCTCTTGGGCGTCGGACCCGGCGATTGGGAATCGGATGATCAACGCCCGCGCCGAGACGGTGGCCACGAAGCCGGCATTTCGCGACGCGTTCCGATCCCGGCGATGCCTCATCCTGGCGAGCGCGTTCTACGAGTGGCAGCCCGTCCCCGGGTCGAAGCGGAAGCAGCCGCACGCGATACAGGTGGACCACGGCGGGCCGTTCGCATTCGCGGGGCTGTGGGATCGATGGGTATCGCGGGAGACGGGCGAGGTNNGGATCATCACGTGCGAGGCCAACGCGGTGCTCGCGCCCGTGCACAACCGCATGCCGGTCATCCTCCCGCCCGACCGATACGACGCGTGGCTGGACCCGGCGACGCCGGCCGCAGCGCTGCATTGGATGCTCGCGCCGTACCCCGCCGAGGGGATGCACGCCTATCCGGTGAGTACCTACGTCAACGCGCCGGGGCATGATGGGCCGGAGTGCATCGAACCTATGGGCGCCGAGTAGCGAGGTGTAGATGGCAACCCGCGCGATCACGACGGCCCGCTTCACGCGATCGCAAGCGCGGTTCATCGGCCAAACCCCCGGTCTCGATGAGGCAACCAGGGCAGCCGTCCGTCAGGCCGTCGTATCGGGATCGTCCGTCGCCCTCCGCGCGAGGCAGCACGAGGACCTGATACGAGCGGTCGGACGGCGCGTGGTGACGGCCATCTGCCGGCAGGACGATCAGTCCGTGAGAGCGTACCGCATGCTCGAATCAATCATCGACGCGCTGGCGCCGGAGTCCGTGCGCCGGGATGGTAAACGTGGAGGTCGCCAATGAGAGACCCCGTCACGCTACGAGAATTGGACTGCAAGGTTGCTCGATGGGTGTTTAAGGCGGAAGTCATCGAAACGCCGATGCAGTGGACGACGGCGTTGCACCCGCGCACGCACAACGTTGCGAAACCGCCGGATGCTGACTTCCCCGTGATGTTCAAGGAGCAGGCGACTACCCCTGAATCAGTTCCGCGATACAGCGCCGATAACGAGTGGGTCGACAGGATAGAGAAACAGTTGCGGGGCCGATATTCATTGACAGCGGTGACACACGGGTCAGAAGGGGAGGCAAATATCCGCTCGTTTAAGGTCGTGCTCAGTAACCGGGGGGTGTCCAACACGTGGGAGGGGGACGGCGCCACTGCCGGCGAAGCCCTCTGCGTTGCCGCTGTTGCCGCCGTGCTGGCACTGGAGTCGCGGTAGAGTGACGAGGGGGCGCGGCTCGTGAGGCCGCCGAGGCGCCGCCAACCCGCTAGATTCCGTACAGGAGTCCGATGACGTATCTCGGCGTCCTCGCCAGCACCACGAGCGACGCCCGCGGCCCGCGACGCAACACCGCGCCGCCTGTGCGCCGCCCACCACCTAAAAAAATACATACATGACCAAAAACCTAGTCCTCAGCCACGAGGTCAATCCCAACTGGGACGGCAGCCGTCACGCCGCCGCGATGGGGCGACCTTATACCAAGCCGACGCCGCAGCCGACGCCCCAGAACCCCGTGCGCGCCGAGGACCTCACCCAGCAGCCACCCACCCCCACCTTTCTCCCGCACACCGACTGGGGGCCGACGCCGCCACCCGCGGAGGAGCTGGTCAAGACCCCGCTCGATGACGACGGCCTGTACTTCATCATGCGGACGAAAACGGAGCAGGCCGCGATCGATAAGAGCTGGCGCGACTATATAACCGCCATGAGCGAGATGGAGTGGCTCCGCTTCAGCAGCTGGCTCCCAGATGTGGACAGCGACGAGTGGCAGGCGATGAAGGGCAAGCTGTGGCCGTCGCGCACCACGGACCCGCCCTCCTCGCCAGCCCCGACGCCCGAGCCGACACCGCAGCCCGAGCCGCCCAAGCAGCACGATGGTTGTAGCACCGATGTCACCTTAGTCCTCCGACACGAAGACCTGTTCCCAGAGCAATACCCACCACGCCCCGAGACCGAAGCGAAACGGGCGCTAAGGGAATGGGCCTCGGCCCAGATCAAATCCATGTCCGTGGCGCTGACCGAGGTCGAGCAGGCCGCGATGGAAAAGAACTCTGCTGACTTTCATAATGCCAACGGCGCGCCCTACACACCCCCGCCCCAAAAGAAATGGCGCAGGATGGAAGGGAAGGGCGGCCGCCCGGGGAAAGTGTACTGGGGCTGATCGACCTCTCGCGCGGATGAGGAGGCGCGAGGCATGATGGAAATTTTTGCTGGGCCCCCGCCCGTGACTCGCGGATCCCGACGCGGTCGGCGGCTTGGGGTGGCGTCGGTCTCATCGCGGGTCGCGGCAAGGTTCGCCGCTGCTTGCACACGACGGACCGCGGCGAGGCCGAACGGCTGGGTCGCACCCTGCTGCGCGATCTGGCGGCCGGGGACCACACGACACCGGCGGCACCGCTGACGCTCGGTGTCCTCTGGCGACGGTTCCGCACGGAGTGCCGGGCGTTCAAGGACAACAAGAAGCGCGGGCAGGACGAGGCGGGGATCTGCGCCGAGTTCCTACTCGCCTACTTCGGTGAGGGATGTGAGGTGCATGATCTGACGGCGGACGATCAGGCGGCGTACACAGCCGCACGACGGGCTGGCGGGATCGTGCGACAGGGCAAGGAACCGAGTGAGCCCGTGCGGGCGCGGGCGGCCGACGCAGATCTGGTGTTGTTGCACCAGATGTTGAGGTGGGCCACGGTGCGGGTCAACGGTGCACGGTTGCTCGACACCAATCCGCTGGCTGGCGTGCCGCGCGAACGAGAGGAAAACCCGCTCCGGCCGATGGCGACGGTGGAACGGTATGAGGCAACGCTCGCGAAGGTGCACGAGTTGCAAGCCGCAGCAGCGGACGAGTCGTCCGCCCGTCAGCGGTGGATCAAGTTGGAGTTGGCTCTGGTTCTCGCGGAGGCGACGGGGCGACGCCTCGGATCGATCCGCCAACTACGGTGGGATGATATCGAGTGGGAGCACCGCACGATTAGGTGGCGCTTCGATACGGACAAGAGAGGCCACGAATCAGTTGTCGCAGCACCTGAAGCGTTGATCGACACGCTCTGGCAATTCAAAGGCAAACTCTCGGCGGTTGGCGGTTGGTGTTTTCCCGCTGAGCGCAATCCTGATCTTCCGATTCGCGCCGACTTGCTGAAGCAGTGGCTCCGCAAGGTCGAGAAAAAGGCAGAACTGCCGAAGTTGCGTGGTGGCCTATGGCACCCCTACAGACGCATGTGGGCCACTGCGCGAAAGCACCTGCCGATTGTGGATGTTGCAGCAGCCGGTGGGTGGAGAGATACCGATACGATGCTCCGCTGCTACCAGCAGCCGACGAACGACGCGATGTTGGCGGTGATGAGCGGGGGCCGGCCCGTGCACGACGCGGCCATAGTGCGAGAAACGGGTAACCAACGGGTAACGGGCCTCACCGAAGCACGACCGCCCAATGCCATAAGTCAGCACGGGGCGGTGAGTTAGATAATCGGGACGGCGGGATTTGAACCCGCGACCCCCTGAACCCCATTCGCGGCTCAACTTATTCAATTTACTACAAAATGTCGGCATTCATAGGGCGAACCGGGCATCGGTGCCGGA
>PLLD01000017.1 GCA_003141205.1 Gemmatimonadota bacterium | reverse complement strand
TCGGTTGCGTAGACCGTATGGATTGCTACCCTTGCAACGCAGCGGACCTGGTGGGTATCGGCATTCCAGAGCCATAGCTGCGGTACGCCTGCCCTATCCGATAGGAATGCGAGCGACTGACCGTCTGGCGACCACACACCGCCCCAGCTTACGCCACGACGGCCCGTCAGATTGAATGACAGAGCCGTGGCGATATTCGTCACCCACAGCTCCGTATTATCAACACTCGTTGACCGTCCGTTTGTCGCGAAATAGCGATCTGTTGTGCCCGGCGCGCTATGATGGCCCTCCGCGGTTCGAACCGTATACGCGACCCAACGTCCCGTCGGCGCAATTGTTATGGGCGCAAGTGCTGTCAAGCTTCTGGAACGCAGCACGTCGTCAATCGCAAGGGCTCGTGCACTGTCCGGCGGCTCGGCGCTCATCGTCAGCGCCTGCGGTATCCCTCGATGGGCGAAGGCAACGGCAACGCCAACAAACGTTGTCATGCGGACCCACGTATTCGCGTTCACGCGCCGGGCTAGATAGGTCTCGGCGCCGCGCCGTCAGTAGCGAAAGCGGAGGCCTACCATCGTGACACGGCCTTCGATTGGAAAGAGGTTGGTCGCCTGAAAGGCGTTGGTATTCGTCGCGTTATCGATTGAGAGGTATGCCGATATCGCCCGCCACAGCTGTTGAGTCACGGAGATGTTTACGCGCGCAAACGCAGGATACCGTGCGAGATAGCCGCGCGTCGACGCGGCACACGGACCGGCGCCGCCAAAACATGAGAACTCCGCCGCGTAGTCGTAGTTGATCATCGCGCCGACATAGGACACGCCGACGACAAAACGCGTCGTCGCAAAAGGGGACGCTGCAACTGAAGCACCACCGGAATTGTAGGGCGTCGCGAAAGCCTGCTCTCCCACGCGTAAGTCACCTGTGTATGAGGACCCAAGCGCCCCGATCCGGGCCTGGGTGTAGCCATATTGCCCGCGAAATTCAAATCGGCCGACGTTGAGAGTTCCTTCAAGCTCCGCGCCGATATTCCGGACACGACCGACGTTTTGATTTTGCGTCACCAAGCCCGTTGAATCCGCGTTGACAACCTCGATCAGGTCGGAGGCATCTTGATCGTAGTAGGTCGCGCTCAAAGTCGCCGCCCGCCCGATCACCCAGTCGGCGCCAGCATCCCAGCCTCGCTGGCGCTGGGGCCCGAGAAGAGGGTTAGCAAGCTGTGTGAATGGCGGGGTGATGGACCCGTCGGCCAGAAAGGGCGCCGGTGGCGCGATCGCTTCGCCAAACGAGGCGCGCATTTTGAGTGTTGTTGCGCCGGCGTTCTGGACGAACGACGCTCCGAGGCGCTGCGATACAGGCGTGCCAACTGCCGCGCCAAAGCTTGAGTTTTGCTCGGCCCGGACGCCTAGGGTCACGAATAGTTGATCGTGCCAGGCCATGGTTCCTTGTGCGAAATACCCGGTATTGTTCTGCGGGTCTCGCGTCAGACTCGGAGCGCCACCCGGCGAAGAGAGAGCGCCCGTTGTCGACGTCGCGCCGGTCGTCGCGCCGATGGTTGTCAGTCGTTCGTAATGGTCGACGCCCGTGACCAGCGTGGCGGATAAATTGCGCTGGATGGCGATGTTGAAAGAGCTGTTGTACGCGATCGAGTTCTTGACCTCTTCTTGGCCCTCAACAAGAAGGAACGTGTCTGCCGGCGTCGTGAACCGAGGTTGTGTTTGGCGTCCGTCGGCTGAGACACGGTCGACGCCGATAGTGAGACTCTGCTGCCACCATTTCGTAGTCGTGTAGAGTAGGTGGGCTCCAAACGTTTGATTGCGGGTGTCCCACTCATGATAAAACGGGCCCGCAAAATATGAGAGGCCGGTCTCGATGAGTGCCGGGTTTACGGCCTCCGGCGAGTGTGTCTCATAGTAGCGCCCGGTAAAATCGAGGCTGAGGCTACCTTGAGTCGCATGGAAAGCTCCCCATGCGCCCGCCAGGGCTGAGCTNNCTGGTGTCCAGGGACCGTTGTGCGTATAGCTGCCACCGACTCCATAACTGGCCGTTGAGCTGCCCCCTTCGACGCTGCCATTAACATCCTGGCGCAGCGCACCACGGTATCCCGGGTATGCGCTCTGTATCAAACCCAGGCCGGTCTGCGCGTTGATGTCTGGATGGGTGAGCGTCGTCGCGCCGTGCTTGGTGAAGATCTCGATTACCCCGTCGATCGCATCAGATCCGTAGATCGTGGCGGCTTCCGGTCCACGGATCACCTCAATGTGCTCGATGCTGTTGGGATCAACCGGGGCATTATTCTGGTCCGCTGCTTCGATGCCGTCGATGTAAATCTTCATTACGCCATTCGGCGTGATCAGCGTGCTGGCGCCGCGCGTAGATACCCCGCTCGATTGCGGGTTCGTGAAATAAGTGATCGCGACTGCGGTCGGAACATTTTGTTGGATAATTTGCGTAAGGGACCACGGTTGCTGATCAGTGATGGCGCTATCTGACACGACCGTGATGGGCGTCGGAATCGCTTTTTGTTCCGTGGGAGCCACGGTTCCGACGGTCACGATCCGTTGGAGTTCGTTAGGTGCCTTGGCGAGGGAGAAATGAGCCGTAATGGGCTGATCGCCACTGACGTTGACGGTTTTCCGAGTAGGGGCGTACCCAATCACACGGGCAACTAAGGTGTACGTGCCGACGCGCACGTTCAGGATCCGGTACTCCCCGTTGTCGCCCGTTGTCGCGCCATGCTTGGTCCCCACGATGAGAATGGTCGCGTACCTAATCGGCGCAGCCGTCGATGAATCCGTCACCCGCCCCTCAATAGTGCCCGTCTGCTGCTGCGCTGCTTGCGGTACCGCGCGCCGCAAGCGAATCGACGCGAGCCCCGCCGACCCGAGGTCCACGTCGACATTCGCGTCGAATAGCACCTGCGTCAGGGCGGCCGCCACTGTGATGTCATCCGCATGCAGTGTCACAGTCGCTGCCGACGCGAGCGCCGCTCGATCGAACGCGAAGCGCAGGCCGGTTTTCTCCTCGATCGCTCGCAACGCGTCCGGCACCGATGCGTCGTCCAGCCGAAGCGCAATCCGCCGCGCCAGCCCGGCCGTGTGCGCCGCGTCGAGCCGGTCGGCGTGCCCTCCCGCCGATACTGCGTAGAACACGGGCCCCCGATCGGCGAGCATTACTGGATGCGCGGGCGTGGAGAGCAGCGTCTGAGCACGCGCCGCGGACGACATGCCCAGAATGAGACAAAGGATCTGCGGACGAAGACGGGACACCGCTGCCCTCCAGCGTGATGGGTGATGAGATGCGAACCGATGCAGCTCGGCTAGAGGGCGACTCATCGCGAGCAGCCCGTTAGCGCGGGTACAGCGTGATCGTTTGCCCTTCCCGGACCGCGCGAAGACCCATCGCGCTCTCGAGCGCACGTACGACGTCGGCGATCGGGTCGTCCGCGAATGAGGCCGTCAGGCGCCGCGCCGCCAGCGCCGGATCCCCCAGATGGATCGTGAGGTCGAACCGCCGGCCAATGTCCGCGACCGCAGTCCCCAGCGGCTCATCCGTGAACACCAGCTCCCCCCGCGTCCACGCGAGGTACCGCTCGACCGCGACTCCGGCCGTTACCTGCACCTCGCCCGCCGCGTCGACGAGTCCGAGTGAGCCCCGCCGAAGGACCACGGGCGAACGGGTGAAATTGGCACGGATCGAAACGGCGCCGTTAGAAACGATGATGCGCACGCCGGGATCGCTCCCGTAGGCGCGCACGTCGAACGCGGTTCCGATGTCTTCCGCGGTCGTCGCCCCGACATGCACCCGGAATGGCCGTGCTGTATCGTGCACGACCTCGAAGTAACCCTCCCCCGTCAGCGCAACGTCCCGTGCCCGCGAGCTTTCGGCCGTATAGCGGAGGACGCTCGCTGCCCCCAGGAGCACACGCGTTCCGTCCGGCAGCCGCACATCCGCCGTCTCCCCCGGTCGCGTCACTACCACTCGCGCGGCCGCCACGGTGCCCGGCCGCGATTCGCTCCGATAGGCTCCCAACCTCCGGAGGCCTATCGCACCCGCCACAACCGCGGCTCCGGCGACCCCGCCGACCCACGCAGGGCGCAGTGGCCGCCGCGAATGGATCCGCCACGCGCGCTGCTCGCCCGTCATCCCGACGTCCGCCGCCTCGGGGAGCGTATCCACGGCAATGTCCGCCGCCATGAACGCGGCATCGAGCAGCCGTCCATGCTCGGGGTCGGCGGACAGCCACACCACCAGCCGCGCCCGCTCCTCAGCCGACGCGTCCTCCCCCCAACAACGGACCACTAGCTCCCAATCGATATCAGTCAGAAAATCGATATCTCCGTGCACTACGGTGAGTGATGTACCGTGTGTGTAACGGAGCTGGCCGCGAAACTACTTACTCGGCCGGCGTCGGCCACCGGCTCTGCGAGATCGGACTACGGCTCGAGGAGGCGCGGGAGCTGGTCCCGCAGCGCACGCGTCGCGCGCGCGAGGTGGACTTCGACCGTCCGCGGCGAGATCCGGAGTTGCGCCGCGATCGCGGCCATGCTCATTCCGTCCCGGAGCCGCAGTGCCGCCACCTGTCGCTGCCGGGGCGGCATCGCGGCGAGCACTCGCCCGATCGCCTCGCTCAGCCGCTCCGTCGTCAGCTGAGGATCCTCATCGATCACCGCGTCGGGCTCGGATGCGAGCCCAGGCGCCTCGTACCGCTCACGCCGCCGAGCATCCGCCTCCGCGCTCGCCAGATAATCCAGCGCGCGGGTCCGCGTGGCGGCGTACAGGTACGCCCGGATGTTCCCCTGGGCATCGAGCTCGTGCCATCGCCGCCACACCCGCCAGAACACATCCTGTACCAAATCCTCCGCCACATCCGGCGAGTGCACGAAGCGGTTCGCATAGCGCCGCAGCCCCGCCGCGTGCGCGTCGAACGCCCGATGAAATGCCGCCAGCGCCGCGTCGTCTGACGCGTCCGGGAACGGTGGAACAGGATCGGATGGTGTGGCCAGGTGCGCGCTCCCGCGAAATGGGGGCGCAATCGAAACCGGTGACGCTTGGCGGCGTCAACGGGAGATTCTCTTCAGTATGTTTTTGCCCGGCGCCTCGCTAATCGGGGGGAGGCGGCGCCGTATTCACGGACAGGTGGGGTCCGCCTCAGTCTCACCATCATGCACCGCGGAGCCGACCGCGACGTGGCAGCTCGTCACCTTCCGATGACTGCGGACCAGCGACCGGCTCGAGGCCGATGCCCGCCATCCCGTCGCGTCCGCCGCCTCCACCTGATACGTCACACCCGGCGACGGGACGTACTGCGCTGGCGGCAACGCCGTCGTGTACGTGCGGTAATCGGAGTAGTAGGACTCTTCCGCCGAGACCAGACTGCGCAGGTCGGATCTGATCGTCGCCAGGTGCGCGTTGTTCTTGATGCGCAGGTACTGCGGCACGATGATGATCGCGAGCGCGACCAGTGCAATCAGCATGGCCGTCAGATCGACGAAGCTCGACCGCGCGCCCATCTGAGGATAGATGGTCGCGGAATCGCGCGAGGCTCCCGGGGATGCCGGTGTCGCACCCTTCTCACCGCCGACCGCACCCCAGGATCCGCTCGCGCTCGGCCCCTTGGATGACCGCCCGGGACCCGGACCCTGAAATCCGCCGGGCGACGGAGCGGACGGACCATCCATGTCGGCCACGCATAAAGACTTCCAAACTTTCCCGACGTCACCTCCCAGACCGCGAAACGGCAGTCATTCAGGATGCCTTTGCGGTAGAGTTCGCTATCTCATTCCTCGCTCTTCCCGCCTGGTGTGCCGGCACACGTCTCACCCAGCCGGAGCGCGACATCTCGCGCACAGCATCGTCAATGGAACGTCCCGCGCTCGGCAATCAGGGCACCCCCATGGAGTTATCATACTCCACTTCATCCACATTTTTCTGATCCATGACCGCCCCCGCGCCGCAGCGAATCTCCCTCCCGGTTCGATTTAAGCGCCTGGTCTTCGGCCGCCCCCTCGCGAGCGATCGGCTCGAGGATCAGCGGCTGGGCAAGGCGACGGCGCTTGCCGTCCTCTCGTCGGACGCGATCTCCTCCGTGGCGTACGCCACGGACCAGATCCTTTTTGTCCTTGTCGGCCTCGGCGCGCTCGCGCTGCACTACGTCGCTCCGATCTCCGCGGTCATCGTCGCCCTGCTCGTCCTGGTCGGACTCTCGTACCGCCAGACGATCTTCGCGTACCCGGGAGGCGGCGGCTCCTACACCGTCGCCAAAGACAATCTCGGCACGTCCGCCGGGCTCGTCGCCGCCGCGGCGCTTCTGACCGATTACATCCTCACCGTCTCCGTCTCGATCGCGAGCGGGATCGACGCCATCACGTCCGCCTACCCGCACCTCGTCGCGCACACCGTCCGGATGTGCATCCTCGCGATCCTCGTGCTCATGGTCGTGAACCTCCGCGGCGTGCGCGAGTCCGGTGCCGCGTTCCGGCTCCCCACCTACGCGTTCATCCTGATGATGATCGCGCTGATCGTGACCGGGTTCTACCACGTCCTGGTGTTGCATGACACCGGTCCGCTGCCAGGCGCCCCCGCGCCCCCACTCGCGCAGGTGACGATCCCCGCGGGCTTCGCGCTCGGCTTCCTGCTCCTCCGCGCCTTCGCCGAAGGGTGCGCGGCCATGACCGGGACGGAAGCGATCTCGAATGGGGTGATGGCGTTCAAGCAGCCCGCTCCGCGGAACGCCGCCACGACGCTGGGGTGGATGGTCGCGATCCTCGCGGTCTTTTTCCTGGGCGTCAGCATTCTCGCGCACCTTTTCGGCGTGCTGCCCCAGGGCGGCCAAACGGTCCTGTCCTTGCTCGGTCACCGTCTCTTCGGCGCCGGCGCCTGGTACTACACTCTGCAGTACGCGACCTTCACGGTCCTCTTGCTCGCGGCGAACACCGCCTTCGCGGATTTCCCGCGCCTCTCGAGCATCCTGGCGAACGACCACTACATGCCGCGCCAGCTCGCCGCCCGCGGCGACCGCCTCGCATTCTCGAACGGCATCGTTATGCTCGCCCTATTCGCGACCGTCCTCATCATCGTCTTTCACGGCGTCACGGCCGCGCTGATCCCGCTCTACGCCGTCGGTGTCTTCGTGTGTTTCACCCTCTCGCAGGCCGGGATGGTGGTCCACTGGTTCCGGACACGGGATCCGGGATGGCGGTGGAAGGCGGCCCTCAACGGGCTGGGCGCCGTGGCGACGGGCCTCGTCTCGATTATCCAGGTGGTGACGAAGTTCACCACCGGCGCCTGGATCATCGTGCTCGTCATCCCGCTCATCATGCTCTGCCTGCTCGGCATCCACCGCCACTACGTCCGCTTCGCCGAAGCGATCCGGTTCGACGGCCGGGCCCCGATCGCCCCGCTGCGCCACACGGTCATCGTCCCGGTCAACGGAATCACCAAGCCGACGGCGGCCGCCCTCGTGTACGCGACGACGATCTCGGATGACGTGCGGGCGGTCTACGTCGAGGTGGACCCGCGCGCGACGGAGCAGCTCCGTACCGCGTGGGACGAATGGGACATCGGCGTCGATCTCGTCGTGATACCGTCCCCCTTTCGGTCGGTGCTCCGTCCCCTCGTCGATTACGTCGCGTGCCTCGACCGGGCGGGCATGGGGGATCTCGTCACGATCGTCGTCCCCGAGATCGTACCGAATTATTGGTGGGAGCATTTGCTGCACAACAAGACCGCGTTCTACATCCGTACCGCATTCCTTTTCCGCCCTAACGTCGTCGTCACCTCCGTTCCCTTCCTGCTGGGCCGAGCCGCCCGCGTGCGCGACCTCATGGCGCACGACGCGACGCTGGACGACGTCAACAGCCGGGAGGCTGTCGAGGAGCGCCGCCGACAGTGTGCACAGTGACGGCGGCGGTCAGCCCTGCGGGGCTCGGCTGCGTCCCCACCTGGCGCACCGCGATCTGAGCGGGATCGAGACAGGACAGGTCGGGAATCCGCGGCGGCGGGAGAGCAGGATTGCGGGAGGCCGCCGCGAGGTAGCTCGCGAGATCGAAAGCCGCGCGCTGGTTGAGCATCTCCTCCAGCTGCGTGTGAAAGGCCCCCACGAACGCACGGAAGGTCACGTCACCGTTCGGGCCCGCGGCCACCTGCGATGCGGTGAGATGCACGAGCCCCCGCTCGACGACCGGAATCGCGGACGCCGTGAGGTCGCCGTCGACTTGGGGTGCGATAAACTCGTTGACCACGTAGGTGCCCGTCACGTGGATCGACAGGACCACGCGCGGCCCATCGACCGTGATTCCCGGCCGGCTCGCCGCGAGAGCATCCCCCCAGGAGGAGCACGCGGGGTTGTGGCGACACGGATAGGCGCGCCCTGAATCGGTGAACGCGAGCTGGCGGACCGTCTGCAGGAGCGTGGCCGTCGTCACCGTCAGGGTATACGATCGGTCGCCCGGGACCGCGCGCGGCCACGCGAGGAGCGCGGGCAGGAAAGCGATCGTCAAGGCCGAGTGTCGCATGCCCGGTTCTACCCCGCTCGCTAGCGGATGGCGACTGCCTGCGTCTTGCGGGCCAGTCCCGCGAGGAGCGTGTCGAACGACTTCTGAAACGACGCGATCCCATCCGTCAGGAGTCCGTCCGTCACCCGGGAGAGCACGATCCCCGCCGCCGCGAGCTCCTCGATCGAGTGCCGAGCGGCATCGGTGCCGCTATCCACCGTGCGCGTCGCAACGCCGTGATCCCGAAAGGCCTCGAGTGTCGCTGGTGGTAGTGTATTCACCGTGTCCGGGCCGATCAATTCCTCCACGTACATCACGTCGCGATAGCGCGGGTTCTTGGTGCTCGTGCTCGCCCACAGCGGGCGCTGCACGCGCCCTCCCTGCCGCGCCAGTCCATTCCAGGCCGGACCGGCGAAGCGCTGGCGAAAGAGCGCGTACGCGATCTTGGCGTTGGCGATGGCGGCCCGTCCCTTGAGGTGCGCCGCCGCGCCCCCCAGTGCGTCCAGCTGTTTATCGATCTCGCTGTCGACTCGGCTCACGAAAAAGCTCGCAACCGATGCCACGGCCGCGATCGGAGCCCCTGCCGCGAGGCGATCCCCGAGCCCCCCCTGATAGGCATCGATCACGCGGGCGTATGCGTCGAGCGAGAAGAGCAGTGTGACGTTGACGTTCACGCCCGCCGCGATCAGTCGGCGGATGGCGACGGCGCCCGCAGCCGTCCCCGGCACCTTTACCATCACGTTCGGCCGGTCGACTATGTGCCACAGCCGGAGCGCCTCCACGACGGTGCCGTCCGCGTCGTGCGCCAGTTGCGGCGACACCTCGATCGACACATAGCCATCCTCGCCGTGCGTCCCCGCATACACGGGGCGGAAGATGTCGCACGCCGCTCGCACGTCATCGGTCTCGATCGCCTCGAACATCGCCGCCACGTCGCCGTTTCCCTCGGCCGCGAGCGACGCGAGCTGCTCATCGTAGGCGGACCCCTCGGCCAGCGCCTTTTCGAAGATCGTGGGGTTCGACGTCATCCCGGTGAGCGCGTCCTCCCGAATGCGCCGTTCGAGCTCGCCGTTCTGCAGCATCGTGCGGTCGATATAGTCGAGCCAGATCGATTGGCCGGCGTCGTGGAGCTGTTGAAGGCGGTTCTGTGGGCGATTGGGCATGATCGTCTCTGCCTGCGGAAGGGAGGGCACGGCCGTCCCGCGACGGCGGCACCTGTGTCGAAGTTGTGTCGAAGTTGTGTCGAAGTTAGCCGCTCCCGGGGGCTGTCCGCGACTCAGGACACCCCTTCGGGGTGGCGGCGGACAGGCCGTCGTTATATACATAAACGACACCGCGGAGGGGCCATGCTACGCCTCCTTCCTTTCTGTAATGCCCCGTCGGAATCATCGGGTGCCACCCTCGGGGCGGGCACGCTCGGAACGGCCGCGCTATTCGCGATGACGGCAATGGCGGGCGCCGCGTTGCGCCCTTCGGCGGACCACCCCGCCGCGCAGACGATCCACTACCTCCTGCCCCCGCAAGCGGGCGAGGTGCGCGGCCCCGACGAACGGCTGCAGTGGCTCGCCGTGCCCGCGGATGTCGGTCGAGCCGAGCGCGTGGAGCCGACCGGCAAGCGGGATCCGACGCCGATCGGAGGCCGTCCGTCCATGCCCGGTCCCCCGCCCCCCCCTCCCCCCGCGTCCGAAGACCCCGATGCGGGTCAGGTCTTCGTGATGTCCCAGGTCGCGAAAGCGGCCGAACGCAACCCGTCGAGTGCGGCACCCGCCTATCCCGCATACCTGGAGCAGGTGGGGATCGAGGGATATGCCACCGTCGAGTTCGTCGTGGATACAGTCGGGCGCCCCGATCGCGTGTCCTTCCGGGTGATCGAGGCGACCAACCCGGCGTTCGCCGAGTCGGTACGGGCGGCGTTGCCGGGGATGCTGTTCACGCCGGCGGAGATCGACGGACAGCACGTGCGGCAGCTCGTCCGGCAGACCTTTCAGTTCGTCATCAAGCGTCCGGACGGCCAACTCGCACGGACGTGATGCGCGAGCGTACTCCGGACGTCAGGATGCGGGCGTGCGACGAAAGGTGAGGGTGTAGACGAGCGGGGTCGGCAGCCGGTCCGCGGACAGCGTGACGTGCATGTCGACGCGGTCCCCGCCCTCGTGGAACACGAAAGCATCGATGCGCTGGCCGTCGCTCGCCAGGATGAGCTGACGCAGCGTGTCACCCGCGAAGGTGATGCTCGCGGAGTAGGTCTCGCTCGAGACGCCACTCGCCCAGGGAACCGCGTGTCCGTCGCGCGGGGTCTGGATCGGGTTCGTGTGTTCGAGCGTCACGACGACCGTATCGTGGCGCACGCCGAACGTGATGTGCAAGGGCGGATGGTTCGTGCGCGCAAGACGATGGCGCGCGATGGGTCGCACGATGAAGCTCATGTGCGCGACGGTGTGATCGATCGCCGCCTTGACGTCGTCACTCTCGTCCGGCATCAACGCGTAGATGTACGTCCCGGAATCACCCAGGAATTGTCCCGCGTCGATCCCCGTGCTATCGCTCGCTACAAGTCGCGGAGGTCCGGGCCCCTGCGTGTGCAAGGGCGCCGCGAGAAGGCCGCTAAGTGACAGTATTCCTGCAACGCGAAGCATCCGGCTGTCATGGTGGTACTCCCCATGTCGCGCGGCGTTCCCCCCCTGCGCTCGAGCCCGGTTTTTTCGCGCGCGCGGCCCCGCTACCGATCGGGGACGACGATCTCCCCGGCGGGGATCTCGGTGCGACGACTGCCGTCGGCGGTGATCCATGTCTGGAGAGCCGTCAGCCAATACCGCCCGCGTGGCAGCTCGGTCGCAGGCCCGTCTCGGGGCGAGCGGAATTGCGTGGAGTCGCCTGCCTTCACCTTGCGCCGGATCGGGGGTCCGAAGCATTCGACGCCGGGCCCCGAAGTATCGAGGATGGTCGGTCCCGTGCGGTCGGCCCGTTTATAGAAGCGCAGCAGCACCGTGCAGTTGCTGCCCAAAACGCGGAGCGTCGTGTCGCGCGCGGTCGTGTTGGTGACGGTCACGGTCACCTGCACGGCGACCGGGTTCGGGGAGGACAGCACGCCACTGTTACTGGTGTGCAGCGTGATCCCGAGCGTCGCGAGGGAATCGGTGCTCAGCGCCGGCGGCAGTACTGGCGGGAAGCGGGGGGAGCCGCGAAAGGGGACGCACCCGAGCCACACGACGGACCCGAGGGCCGCGAGGCGTAGGCAGTAGCGGTGTGGCACGCACGAACTATAGAGAGGGTGGAGAGCGCCCGCGACCGATAGCTTTCCGTTTCGGCGTGGGAGCTGATCCGGAATGGAGGGACGATGCGGGTGCTGTTGCAGCGGGTGTCGCGCGCGGAGGTGCGGGTCGGCGGGCAGGTCGCGGGGCGCATCGGGCGCGGCTACCTGCTCCTCGTCGGATTCACGCATGCCGATACCGATGCGACCCTCACCTGGATGGCGGAAAAGGTCGTGGGGCTGCGATTGTTCTCCGATGCGGAAGGGAAGATGAATCTGGGGCTGCAGGAGGTAGGGGGCGCCGTGCTCGTGGTGTCGCAGTTCACTCTCTACGGAGACGCGAACAAGGGACGCCGCCCCAGCTTCATCGATGCGGCGCGCTCCGACGCGGCCGAGGTGCTGTATGAGCGCTTTCTCGGTCTCCTCCGCCTGGGGGATCTGTCTGTCGCATCGGGACGGTTCGGCGCGATGATGGATGTGGAGCTCGTCAACGACGGCCCCGTCACGCTCTGGCTGGAGAAATAGATGGCGGAAGAAACGCCCGACCTCCGCGGCTTTCCGAAGGCGGATGCGTATGCGGCGCTGGCCGAGCGCGTCGACCTCGTGCTCGAGGGCACGCGCGACGAGATTGCCGCGATGGCCACGATCGCCACGCTCGTGCATCACGGCTTCGGCCACCTCTGGACGGGATTCTACCGTGTCGTGGACTCCGGCCGGCAGCTGCGGATCGGCCCGTACCAGGGCGCGCTCGGCTGCCTCGAGATCGCCGTGGGCCGCGGCGTCTGCGGCACCGCCGCGGCCGAGTGCCGAACCGTGATCGTCCCCGATGTCGCGGCCTTTCCGGGGCACATCACCTGCGATGCGCGCGCGCGATCGGAGATCGTCGTTCCCGTATTCGATGCGGCCGGCACGCTCCGCGCGGTCTTCGACGTCGATTCGGAGCTCGTGGACGCGTTCGATGAGGACGACCGCCGCGGACTGGAGCGTGTCCTGACATGGTTCGCACGGACCGGAGACGCGCAGTGACGGATGCTCCCCGATTGACCGCCCGCCGGACAGCGACCTTCACCGAGTCGGTGATCCGCGAGATGACGCGCGTGGCGCGCGCGTACGGCGCGATCAATCTGGCGCAGGGGATGCCCGACTTCCCCATGCCGGAGCCGATGAAGGCGGCGGCCTGCGCGGCGATCACCGGCGACATCAATCAGTACGCGATCACGTGGGGCGCACCGGCGCTCCGCTTGGCGATCGCGGAGAAATACCGGCGGCTCTACGAGCTCGACCTCGACCCCGAGCGCGAGATCACCGTGACCTGCGGTGCAACCGAGGCGATGGCGGCGACCTTTCTTGCCCTCCTCGACCCGGAAGATGAGGTCATCATCTTCGAGCCGTTCTATGAGAACTACGGCCCGGACGCGATCCTGGCGGGCGCTCGCCCCGTCTTCGTGCCCCTCATCCCCCCCGACTGGCGCATCGATTGGGATGCGCTCGATCGTGCGCTCACGCCCCGCACGCGCGCGCTGATCCTGAATTCGCCGCACAATCCCACGGGCCGCGTCTTCACGCGCGATGAGATCGGGCGCATCGCCGACATCTGCATCGCGCACGACATCATGGTCTTCACCGACGATCCATACGAATTCCTGATCTACACCGGGCACCACCATCCGATTGCGACGTGGCCGGGGATGCGGGACCGGACCGTCACGATCTCGAGCCTGTCGAAGACGTACAGTTGCACGGGGTGGAGGCTCGGGTACGCGATCGCGAGCCCGGAGCGGACGGCGGCGATCCGCAAGGTGCACGACTTCTTGACGGTGGGCGCACCCGCGCCACTGCAGGCGGCGGGCGCGGTCGGATTCGCGTTCGATGCTGAGTACTACAATCATCTGGCTGACGGGTACTGCGCTCGGCGAGACCAGCTGGCCGCGGCGCTGACGCATGCCGGCTTCACCTTCACGACCCCCGAAGGCGCGTACTACATCCTCGCGGATTTCACCGCCGTGCGCGGCGGCAACGCGGCGGATGATCATGCGTTCGGCATGTGGCTCGCGCAGGAAGTCGGCGTCGTCGGGGTGCCGGGGTCCAGTTTCTATGGTGATCGGTCGCGGGGGCGCACGCAGATCCGCTTCGCATTCTGCAAGAAGGCGGAGACGATCGCGGCCGCCGCGGAGCGGTTGGAGACGCTGCGCGTGTAGCGCCTGCGCTAGGATGTCCAGGGGCACCAGTTATGCAGTGCTGATGCCCAACGACACGGAGGTGCACATGATTCGAAAGCTCAAGACGGGAGGGTACCGGCTGTACTCCCGCAAGAAGGATCCGAAGACAGGGAAGCGGCGGAACCTCGGGACCTTTGGCACGCGCGTGGCTGCCGAGAAGCACGAGCGAGCGGTGCAGTACTTCAAGCGGCAGGGGTAGTCAGACCGCTGAATCAGGCGCTGCCGTAGCTGGCGTAGCTGCCGAGATCGACACCTGGCCGGAGTAGCAGCAACAAGCGCAGGTCGATTGCCGCATGAAGAATGACCGGGATCGCGATGTTCCCGGTGGACGCGAAGATGATTCCCAGGACCGCGCCCATGACCGCTGTTTGGATGACGCCGAAGAAGCCTTGGTAGAGATGCGCCAGCCCGAACGCGGCGGAGGAGATGACCACCGCTCCCGTGAGCCCCCACGGCACGGGCAGATCGCGGAGGTAGTGGATGAAGAATCCGCGATACAGCATCTCTTCACAGATGCCCGCCGTCACGCAGACGACGGCAAACCAGCGCCGCTCCGTTGGCGTGACCGGCAGGAAGAAGTTGAGCTTCCGAAACGCTTTCGTCATTCGGTCGCGCAAGGCGTTGGCGCGAGCGGAGCGGAGGAAGGGCACCACCCCCGTCGCGATAAGGGCGATGGCCGCTCCGCCAATGAAACCGCGGGACATCGGTGGAAGCCACGCAGCCTCGCCCGGGCCCCGGCGGATCGTCGTCACCGCGGGCCACCCGAGCGCAGCCACGGCCAGCGCCGCCGTCGTCCACAGCAATGCGATCGTCAGCTGGTACGATTGGATCTTGACCCGAGGGTCGGTGCTCGTCTTGAGCCGACGCGTCTCGACCCGGTCCCAGATCGGAAACCCGACGATCAGTAGAAAGGCCAGAAAATGCTGCAGCATATGCGTCCTCGATATACACTGTCGCCGCGGGATCGCGATGCCCCGGCCCACGGACGTGTGGGTTCCGGCGACGCGGCTGTCTCCGTCGTGCGTGTACCGCGCCTTCTCTGGCGACTGTCACTCCGCCGCTGTCCCCGCTACAACCCGACTGCCGTGAGCATCCCCGTGCGCCGATTCTTCCGCCCGCTCGCCGTGCTCCTCGCTGCCGCTCTATCCGCGAATGCGGACGCCCAGCAGCCCGCGCACGGTCAACCGACGGTCATCCCGATCCCATCGCGGCGCAATACGCCAGCCGTCCAACCGGTGCAGGGAAAGGGTCCGGAAACACCGCTCATCAATACGCTCACGGGCGACCCGTTCTACTCGCTCGAGCGGGACGATCGTCCGCCCGCGACGGACATCCGGGACGCGAGCGGCCGCCCCGGCCCCCACTACTGGCAGCAGCGTGCCGACTACGTGATCCGCGCTGTGCTCGACACCGGCGCCAAGCCCGCCGGCTATACCGTCGCGGGCTCCGGGACCCTGCGTAACGCGAGCGACGTGCTGTCCGGCGATGAGCAGACGCGCCTGGCCCGCGCGCTGGTCGATACCGGGATCGTGCCGATTGTCACGGACAGCGAAGCGCGGGTGAAACGCAGCCGCGTCGTCCCGGGCACGAAGACCTGGCACTTCGTCGCCCAGAACATCCGCGACATCGCGTGGGCGACGGCGCCCGACCTTCGCTGGGATGCGGCCCAATGCGGCACGGCGAGACATGCCGTGCTGTGCCAGGCCCTGTATGGCCACCGCGCAGCCGCCGATTGGACGCGGGCGGCGGAGGAGACGCGCTTTTCGATTCGCCACTACTCCGAGCTGCTCGTCCCGTATCCGTACCCACAAGCGACCAGCATCGCGGGACCGTCGGTGGGCGGGATGGAATATCCGATGGTCACCTTCGACGATTTCGGGGGGGACGAGCCGGACGACGTACTTCGGCGTCCTGAACCACGAGCTCGGCCATCAATGGTTCCCGATGCTCGTCGGCTCGAACGAGCGGCGCTACGCCTGGATGGATGAGGGCTTCAATACGTACATCAACATCTTCGCGGCGGACGCGCGCAGCGCGGCGCGCGGAACACCGCCGAGATATCCGACTGAGACATCCGTGCTCACGCAGCGGAGTTTCGTTCCGCTCATGGCGGGCGGCGACCGGGGCGGTATGGACGTCGCCTATGACAAAACGGGTGCGGCCCTCCTCGTGCTGCGCGACCAGATCGTGGGCCGCGCCGTGCTCGATCGTGCCTTCCGCGTGTACGTCCAGCGCTGGGCGTACAAGCACCCGATGCCGGCGGATTTCTTCCGGACGGTCGAGGATGTGAGCGGCATGGATCTGTCTTGGTTCTGGCGCGGATACTTCTATACGAACGACGTTATGGATGTCGCGATCGACACCATGTTCGCGATGCGCGAGCCGGACGCCGTACCCGGCACAGGGATGGTCACAACCGTGATCCGGCTCCGCCGAACGAGCCCGATCCCGTTCCCCGTCTCGCTGCGCGTAAAGTTTGCCGATGGGAGCACCCGCGACGTTCACCTATCGGTCGACAATCTGGGCAGGCCCCGTACCGTCGTGACGCTCGAGGCCGCGACACCCGCGGTCGGGGCGCGCCTCTGGCCGGCGCAGGGGCAATCGGCGTCCGCGATCGCCGGCGGGCATCGCCCTCCTCCCATCCCACTCGGCGATGTGCCCGACGCCGACCCGTCGAACGACACGTGGGGCGATGCGCCTGACCCAACTCCCCCCGCGCACCCGGTGCCGCCGACGAGCTAGGGTGACGGCGGGAGCGCTGTTGGATTATCGAGGCGGGTTCCGAAGGTGAACTGAATGCCCCGCTGCCAGACACACCTCCCGGCGTCCCGGATTCTTCTGTGATCCGGTGGACATCATACCCTGAGGTCTGGGTGACGGGCGATACCGCCGGTCGCGTCGCCGACGAGGACACCCCATTGCAACCCACGCCCCTGGTCGCCTGGCGCCCGGCGGTCGAGCGCGTGGTCCTGGACAGCGAAACTCGCGGCATTCGTGCGTCCGTGCTCCGCCCGGCGTCGTATACGGCAACGCGGGGAGCATTCCGGCGATGCTCTCGCAGTCCGCGCGCGAACATGGCGCCGTACGCTACGTCGGGACCGGCGAGAATCATTGGGCGGCCGTGCATGTCGACGACCTGGCCGATCTCTATCTGCGCACGGTCGAGCACGCCCCCGCCGGGACCCTCCTCAACGCCGTCGACGACCAGCCCTATGTCTTGCGCGAGGACCGGCTCCTACGCCCAGAAACACTGACGGGTCCACCGGCGGACGCCACCGATCGAAAGACGCGGTAACTTAGGCGGCGCATGCGCCTCTTCCCCATCCCCCCCGGTCGCCGGCTTCGCCTTGGCGGACGCGAAGCGCGCCCCCCGGTCGGGCTGCCCACCTCACTCCAGGAGGCAACCGACGCGATCGTCGAGGATCTCACCGCGCTCCAGGAGGCCCTCCACGCCGAAGGGAAGCGTGCCCTGCTCGTCGTCTTCCAGGGACGCGATGCGGCGGGCAAGGACGGCACGATTCGCCGCGTCTGTCACGCGTTCGATCCCCAGGGTGTCATCGTCACCTCCTTTCGCGTTCCGACCACGACCGACGCGGCGCACGATTATCTCTGGCGCGTACACGCCGCGATCCCGCCCCGCGGGATGGTCGGCGTCTTCAACCGGTCGCAGTACGAGGACGTGCTCGTGCCCCGCGTCCACCGGCTGGTCACGCGCGGCGTGTGGACCCGACGCTACCGCGAGATCAACGACTTCGAGCGGATGCTCGTGGGGAACGATGTCACGGTCGTGAAATTCTTCTTGCACATCTCGCGCAAGGAACAGCGCCGGCGCCTGGCCGAGCGCCTCGCCGATTCGCGCAAGAATTGGAAGATCGCGCAGAGCGATCTCACCGAGCGCGCGCACTGGGATGCGTACACCCGCGCCTACCGCGACATGGTGGCGCACTGTAGCACCCCCTGGGCGCCGTGGTACGTCGTTCCCGCCGATGGAAAGCACGAGCGGGACTATATGGTAGCGGACGTTTTGCGGGCGACATTACGCCGGATGGCGTTTCGATTTCCCCGCGCGAACGCCCGCCTGCTGAAAGAGGGACGCAAGCTCTTGCGCTAGGGTGGCGCGGGGCGCTCCGGCCCTGAGGCCACCCACGGTTAGCTTTTTCGGTGTGGCTGCCCTGGAAGAGCTCACCGCCCGCGTCCGAGAGGAAGGGGCCTTCGTCGCGGCCGTGCAAGCCGAGCTCGCCCGTGTCGTCGTCGGGCAGCGTCTCGTGCTCGATCGGCTCCTGATCGGGCTGCTCGCCGATGGCCACATCCTATTGGAAGGGGTGCCCGGGCTCGCCAAGACGCTGGCCGTCCGCGCCCTCGCGGCCACCGTCGATTGCCGATTTCGCCGCATTCAGTTCACCCCCGATCTCCTCCCCTCGGATCTCATCGGGACCATGATCTACAACGCGCGCACGGGGGAGTTCACCGTGCAGCGCGGCCCGGTCTTCGGCAATATCATCCTCGCCGACGAAGTGAACCGCGCGCCGGCCAAGGTCCAGAGCGCGCTCCTGGAAGCGATGCAGGAGCACCAGGTGACGATCGGCGGGGAGACGTTCCCGCTCGAGGCGCCCTTCCTCGTTCTCGCCACCCAGAACCCGATTGAGCAGGAAGGAACGTACCCGCTCCCCGAAGCGCAGATGGATCGCTTCATGCTGAAGCTCCGCGTGACGTATCCGGAGCGGGCGGAGGAGAGCGAGATGCTCGATCGGATGACCATCGGCGATGACCCTGTCGCACGCCCCGTGGTCGACGCGGCGACGGTCCTGCGCGCCCGCCGCGTCGTCGATGCCATCTATCTGGATCCGCGGGCGAAGGAGTACGCGCTCGATCTCGTGCGCGCGACGCGTGCGCCCGATACGAGAGGGCTCGCGGCCCTCGCGCCCCTTATCGAGGTGGGTGCGAGCCCGCGGGCGGCCATCGCGCTCGTCCGCGCGGCCAAGGCGCATGCCTTTCTCGATGGGCGCGGGTACGTCGCCCCGGCGGACATCAAGGAGATCGCGCCCGATGTCCTCCGGCATCGCGTGCTGCTGACGTACGAGGCGGACGCCGAGCGCGTGACGCCGGACGATGTCGTGACGCGGGTGCTCGACGCGGTTCCCGTCCCCTAGCGCCATGCCGCCGGTCGCGGCGGTTTCGCCCCCGGCGCGCGGGCCCGCCGAAACCGTGGCAGAGGTCCGGCGCCTCGAGCTGCGGAGCCGCCGGCTGGTGCGCGATCTGCTCGCGGGGGAGTACGCGAGCGTGTTCAAGGGACGCGGCGTCGAATTCGTCGACGTACGGGAATACCAGTACGGCGATGATCTCCGCAGCATCGATTGGCGCGTCACAGCTCGTCTCGACGCCGCCTACGTCCGGCGCTACGCCGAAGAGCGGGAGCTCACCGTCCTGTTCATCGTCGACGCGAGCGCGTCGACCGCGTTCGGCACCGCGGTCCGGGCCAAGGTGACGCTGGCCACCGACGTGTGTGCCCTGCTCGTGCTGACCGCCGCCCAGACGAACGACCGCGTGGGTCTCATCGTGTGCACCGATCGTGTCGAGCGCTACGTCCCGCCCGGCAAAGGGCGGCGACACGCGCTCCAGGTGCTCCGCGAGCTGGTGACGTCCGCCGGTGCGCGCGCGGGGGCGGGCGCCGGTACCGATCTCGCCGCCGCCCTCGACTACGCGAATCGCGTCCTGCACCGGCGCGCCGTGGTATTCGTCCTGTCGGATTGGATGGCCACGGGTTACGAGGTCGCGCTCGGCGCCACGGCGCATCGCCACGACACTATCGCGGTACAGCTCGTGGATCCACGCGAGCGAGCGCTCCCGGACGTGGGACTCGTGACGCTGCGCGATCCCGAGACGGGCGCCTGGCGCACCGTCGATACGGCGCGAGCGGATGTTCGCGCAGAATTCGCGCGGAGAGGGGCGGCCTTCGACGCAGCGCTCGTGCGCGGCGTGCGCCGGGTTGGCGTCGATCTCGTGCGGCTCGAGACGGGACGGAGCGCGGTCCCGCCGTTGTTGGCGTTTTTCCGCCGGCGCGAGCGGCGCATGCAACACTGATCGACCCCGTGGGAGCCACTCCGCGGCAGCAGTTCGACATATCCCCCCCGCTCGGCGTCCGTGCCGACACCGCCGGGATAACGGTTGGGGATCCGGTCGTGGTGCACGTCCTCGCGCACCTCCCGCCGGGTGCGCAGCTCCTCGACTCGGTCCCGCACCTGCGCGATACGCTCCCGGACGGCGTGCACCTGTTGTCGACGGAGCCGCTCCATCTCACGGCGGGTGGCTACGCCAGTGAGATGCGATTCGCCGTCTTCCGTCCGGTCACGACCCATCTTCCGTCCCTCGTCGTGCTCTATCGCGCCGATGGCGCGGTGGATACGCTGGCAAGCGCACCGATCGCCGTAACCGTCGTCCCGATCGTCCCCGGCGAAAGCGGGGCCCTGCGCGACATCAAAGGGCTCGACGCGACTCCTCTCACGGCTTTCAGCGTTGCCGGCGGCACGGCGTGTCTCATCGCAGTCCTTTTTCTGGTCCGAAGCGTTCTCCGGCGCCGCCATGCGAAAGCGCACGCTCCTGGGGTCGTCGCGCCCATACCGACGGCGTACGATCGTGCCGTCGCGGCGCTGGATGCCATGGCCGTCACGGGCCTTCCTGATCCCGTCGACGTGGTGCGCCTGTACGAGCGCGCCACCGATGTCGTGCGCGAGTACATTGACGCGATGCTCGCGCTGCCCGCGCTCGAGCGCACCACGCCTGAGATCCTGCGCGCCCTTCCGCCCTCCCGTCTGCGCGACGGCGGGCGTGAGGCATTGCGGACGCTTCTCATGGATGCGGATCTCGTGAAGTTCGCCCGCGAGCGTCCTGCGCCCGGTGCGGCGGCGGCGTTCGTGCGGCAAGCGCGGGGTGTCGTCGATGCGCTCCGCGACCTGGCCCCGCCGGCCGCATGACAATGCGCTTCGCGACGCCGCTGGCGTTTCTCCTCGTGGCTCCGGTCCTCGTCGAGCTTTGGTGGCGTTGGCCGACGCGCGGTCGCGCGCCCCGCACGCGCATCGGATTCCCTGCGCTCCCCTTTCTTGGAGACGGGCCCGCGCAGGGCCGCGCCCGGTGGATGTGGATCCCGCGGATCCTGTGGACGGCGGGGCTGTTGCTTCTCGTGTGCGCCCTCGCGCGACCGCAGTCGCCCGGTGACATCCGTGACGCGCACCTCCGCGGCCGCAACATCATGCTCGTTCTGGACATCTCGAGCAGCATGAAGGCGCCCGACTTCAAGACGGGCGACCGCTTGACTGTCGCCAAGCGAACGCTCGAGCGCTTCATCCCGAGCCGCGCGCACGATTTCATCGGTCTCGTCGTTTTTGCGGGGCAGGCCTTTCGCCAAGCGCCCCTCACGACAGATGCCGATGCGGTGTTGGGTCTGCTCGCGCGCGCCGACATCGGGCTCCTCCCCGACGGAACCGCGATCGGAACGGCGCTCGCGCTCGCGGAGTCGCAGCTCGCGGACCGGCCGAAGGGTACCGGAGTGATCGTTCTCATCACCGACGGCGGCAATAACGCCGGCGTCCCGGACCCTCTGACTTCGGCTGCCGCCGCGCGGGCGTTGGGGATCCGCGTGTATACCATTGGAGTGAGCGCGGCTGCCGGAGCGACCCCGCCACCCCCCGCTGCGGGACAACGCCCCGCAACGATGGAAGCTCCATCCGTCCTGACGACGCGAGAGGAAGCGCTCCTGCGCCGGATCGCGTCGACGACCGGCGGGCGCTACTACCGCGCCACAGAGGACACCGTCCTCGTCAGCGCCATGGCCGACATCGATCGCGTCGAGCGGAGCGAGCTGCATCTCACCGAAGTGGTCAACTACCGCGAGCACTACGCGCTGGCGCTCGTGCCGGCTCTCCTCTGTCTTACCCTGGCGCTGGCGCTCCAGGCTACGTGGCTGCGCACACTGCCATGACCTTCGCCGCGCCGGCGTACCTGATCGCACTGCTCGGTGTCCCGGTCCTTGGGATCACTCTGGACCGTAGTGAGCGCGTCCACCGGCAGGTGCTGCGTGCCTTTGGCGCGCCCGACCTGTTGGCGGAGTCTTCTCAACTCCCCGACCGGCGACAGCGTGCGCTCGTCCACGGTCTGGTGCTCGCGGCCCTCGCGCTGGGGATCGTGGCGCTCGCACGCCCCCTAGGCGACGTGCAGAGGGCCGCTGCGGGGCGCGCCGGAGCGGACGTGCTCTTCGTGCTCGATCTGTCGCGCTCGATGGGTGTGTCCGATGTCGAGCCCAGCCGCCTCGCGGCCGCGAAGCAGGCGGCGACGACGATAGCGCACGCGCTGCCGAACGCGCGTTTGGGACTCGTCGTGTTCGGCGGGAGCGCCTTCCTGTCCCTCCCGCCCACATTGGATCATTCGACCTTCCAGACCTTTCTCGATGCGGCGGAACCCGTCGATGTCCCCGATCCGTCGACAAATCTGGAGGACGCGGCCGGCGTCGCGACGGCGGCGCTCGACACGAACGAGCGCGATGCGACTCCCTCCGTCGTACTCCTCTCCGATGGCGAGGACGAGGAGGGGAAGCTGGAGCAGGCGATCCAGACGCTGAGCAAAGCGCACGTGCGCGCCTTCGCGGTCGGCGTGGGGACCATCGATGGGGGAGTCGTGCCGGATCGCGACAGTCTCGGTCTCCCTGTGCCGCACCGCGACGCACTGGGGGAGCCGGTTGTGAGCCATCTCGTGGAGCTGAACCTGCAGGACATCGCGCGCCGGACGGGCGGGGCGTACGTCCATTGGATGGGCGCGCCGAAAGATCTGCGGCCGATCGTCGACGGTTTGCAGCGGCTTCCGATGCGCGTGCATGCGGGGCACGTGCGCGGTCCGGAAGCGGACGAGTTCCAATGGCCGCTCGCCGTGGCGCTCGTTCTCCTGTTGCTGGGCTCCGTCGTGGAGCTGCGGCCGGCAATCCGCCAAGGGCCGGTGTAGCGCGAATGTTCGTCTGCGGCTTGACGGGGGCCTGTTGTAGCATTATTGTAGCCATATCGGCTACAGATAGGAGAAGCCATGCTTCGGATGATGACCATACGTGACTTTCGAAATACGCCCAATAAGCTCTGGCGTTCGCTCCGGACTGATAAAGCCGTGGTGCTCTCGGTTAACGGTACGCCTAAGGCCCTTATCCTCGATGTCGAGAATGGCGACCTCGAGGCGGTCGTCACCCTTGTGCGGCAGATTCGCGCGAAGGAGGCGCTGATGCGCCTCCGCGCGCAGGCGGCTGAGAGTGGGGCGGACCAGTTGAGTGACGCCGACATCGACGCGGAGATCACGTCGGCTCGGCGGGCGCGTCGCCGGCGTTAGCGCGTGCCGGATCCGGACGCTGGCGGGGCTAAGGACCCCAAGCCGGACGTTATCGCACGCCTGCAACGGATCGTTGTCGACACCAACGTGGTTGTCTCCGGCGCACTCCGCCGGCACGGCAGTCCCCCGGCGCGAATTCTCGATGCGATCGCCAACGGGGCCGTTCAACTGCTCTGGGATGAGCGGCTCGAAGCGGAATACGAGGAGGTGCTGCTGCGCCCGCACTTCCGTCTCACGCCTGACACGGTTCGAGATCTCCTAACCCGGCTGCGCGATGGCGCAGAGCATATCGCTGCGCTCCCGCTGGCGATTGCGCTCCCCGACCCTGATGACCTGATGTTCCTCGAGGTGGCTGCTGCGGGCAGCGCGGACTATTTGGTTACGGCCAATAGCCGGCACTTCGTGCCGACCCGCGGTCCGCATGCGGTCGTGGTTGTGCCACCACGCGCCTTCGTTGAATTGCTGTAATATCAGTCGAAATCGCGCGTAGCACGCGCGGTCTTCTGGTCGCCCCGTTTCCGCTTGGCGTCGAGTCGCCGCGCCTTCTGAGACCGGCTGGGCTTCGTCGGCACTCGGCGCGCCCGTGGCGTGAGAGCGCGGCGGATCAGGTCGGCCAGTCGACCTTCGGCGAGCTCCCGATTGCGGAGCTGACTCCGCGTGTCGCTCGCGACCACGACGACGGACCCGTGAGCGTCGAGTCGATTGACGAGGGCGACGCGTAACACCGCACGCTCGGCATCGGCCACGGCCGTGGACGCCGCGAGCTTCCAGCGGATCTCCACTTTGGAGCTCGTCTTGTTGACGTGCTGCCCGCCCGGTCCCGAGGCACGAGACGCACGCAACACGATCTCGCGCCAGGGGATCGCCCGATCGCGCGCCCAGCGGAGCCCCGCACTTTCGTCACTCGATGGAGTCTTCACGGAGTACCTCGGGCGTTCTCGGACGACGGGCCGTGTGCAAGGCGGCGGTGTGCAAGTCTGCGGTGTGCAAGTCTGCGGTCGGCCGGCGTCTCCCTCTCGGCAAGGAAATTACGACCTCATCGGGGGACGCGTATGCGTGGTACATATCTGGGAAGGTTCGCGTGGGTTTTGTCTTTTATGGCGGCATCAGCCAGCCCCGCGATGGCGCGAGGGCAGGGAATGGTCATGCCCCGGTGTGTCCCACCCGGGTCGTGTGGCTGGAATGGCCCCGGAGTCGTCCGCACGTCGAGCGATATCAGGGCCGAGCTCGCGGACCGCGTCGTCCGATATGAGATCACTGAGACCTTTCGGAACATGGGGGGCGGGCTCGGGGAGGCCGACTACCTCTTTCCCCTTCCGAGCGGCGCCGCGTTCAAGGACCTCAAGCTGTCGATCAACGGCGAGATGGTCTCCGGGGAGGCGCTGGACGCGCAGGAGGCCCGCGGCGTGTACGAAGAGATCGTGCGCCGGCGCCGCGACCCTGCCCTCGTCGAGTGGATGGGCTTCGGGCTTCTCCGCGCGCGCATCTTCCCGATCGCGGCGGGGGAAGAAAAGCGCGTGGTGGTCCGCTTTCAGACCGTGGCGCCCCGCGAAGGGGATGCCGTGCGCATCGACTACCTCCTGGGCGGCCGGAACGAGACTGGCGCCCGCATGTGGCCGGCGGTCGCCACTCGGCCGCTCATACGCTTGGGAGCGGAGATCCCGAGCGACCAGTGGACTTTCACGCTGAGCTATCCGACCGGGGACCATTACGGACCGGCCTACTCGCCGACGCATGCGATCGCGACGGAGGACGCGGGCGATCGCCGCATCGTGCGTGCAACAGGGACAGGTCAGGATCTCACCATCCTGCTCCCGGTGCCACGCCACGACGGTGCGTCCGTGTCGGTGCTGCCGTACGCGCCGGGCGGAACCGATGGGTACGCTCTGATCACGGTGACGCCCCCGGCCATTCGCGAAGCCGCGACTCCGCGCGATGTCACATTAGTGATCGATGTCTCCGGTTCCATGGGGGGACGCAAGATCGAGCAGGCCCGCGCGGCCGGTCACCAGCTGCTCGCGACGCTGAGCCCGCACGACCGTTTCCGCCTGATCGACTTCTCGACCGACGTGCGCAGCTTCCGGGACGATTTCGTCTTCGCCACCCCCGCCAACATCCATGCGGCGGAGACGTATCTCGATGATCTCGACGCCGACGGATCCACGAATCTGGCCGGCGCTCTCGCCGCGGCCCTCGCGCGACCGGTCGAAGCTGGGTCGATGTTGCGGGGCGAGCCGAGCGATACGACGCGCCTGCGTCTCGTCCTCTTCGTGACCGATGGAGAGCCGACCGTCGGCGAGCGCAATCCGGACGCGATCGTCGCGCATGCCGTCGAGCAGCTGCACCACACGCGTCTCTTCACCTTTGGTCTCGGCGCTGATGTGAATGCGCCGCTCCTCGAGCAGCTGGCTCTTCAGGGACACGGGACCGCACAATTCGTCCGGCCGGAAGAGTCGGTCGAGCGGGCCGTGTCTCTCGTCGCGCACCGCCTCACCAATCCGGTCGTCACCGATCTGACCGTCGCGACCGAGGGTGCGCATCTCGAGCACACATCACCGGATGGCGCCGTCGATCTCTTTGCGGGGCAGGATCTCGTGTTGTTGACCCGCTACCGCGGGACGGGACGCACGCAGTTCCGATTCACGGGACATTCGAGCACGGGCGCCGTCACGTGGACATCGACCGCGGATTTCCCCGAGCGCGATCGCCGAAACGCCTTCGTTGCTCGGCTCTGGGCGACGCAGCGGCTCGGCTATCTCACGGCGGAGCGCCGTCGATCGGGCGGCTCGAGCGAGATCGACGCCGAGATCAAGGCGCTGGGGGAGGAATACGGTATCCCCACGGAGTTCACATCGTATCTCGTGTGCGAGCCGACGGCGGTCGCGCTGCAATCCGGTCCTCGCCCCGACGATCAGGGGATCGCGCCTGCGGCGCCGCGGGGGCAGGCGTGGGGAGTGGCCGGCGGCATGGCTCGAAGCGATCGGACATTCGAGGCTGCCAAGGCCTCGGCCACGCAGCGCTCCGCGACATCGCTCGCGACCCTCGACTCCGTGGCCGCAATGGCGCCGGGCGCCGGGGGTGGAAACAGCATGCGCCGAGCGGGGGACCGGACGCTCATGTGGCAGGACAGCGTCTGGGTAGACACACGATACCATATGGGCGTGCGTATCGTCCGAGTTGCGCCGTATTCGGCGGCCTACTTTGCACTCCTCGATGCGCTGCCGGATCTGCGAGCGGAGTTCGCCGTGGCCGACCGTATCCGGATCGCGGGGCGCGCCGTGGCGATCGAGATTACCCCCGCTGGCGTTGCGGAATTCGACGCGGGTGAGCTTGCCGACATCCGCGCGGCGTGGTAGCCGTACGATACTGACCGGGAGGTGCCTGCGTGACCGATACCGAGCGGCTGTATCGCGAGTACCAGGCGCCCCTGGTTCGGTATCTCACGCGTCGGCTGGGCGACCGCGATTGGGCGGAGGAAATCGTGCAGGAGACATTTCTGCGGGCGCTGCGGCAGGGGACGATCGTGCACGAGCGCGCGTGGCTCTTCGCAGTTGCGACCAACCTCGTGCGGGACGAGGCGCGCGCCCACGCCCGGCGGCGGCGACACCTGACGCTGCTCGCGGAGCAGGAGCGCGATGCGGTGTTCGAGCCCCCCGTGAGCGATGTCGAGCGTGCGCAGGAGGCCGCCCTCGCGCGCCGAGCGGTGGAGTCGCTGGCGGAGCGGGACCGATTGGCCCTGCTCATGCGGGAGGAAGGGTTGGACTACGGCGAGATCGCGGCCGCCCTGGAGCTCTCGCCGGGATCCGTGGGCACCACCCTCGCGCGGGCGCGACGGAGGCTGGCGACAGTCTACGAAGCTCTGCAACGGTCGGGAGAGGCGCATGGCTGACTTCGAGCAACCGCGCATGAGCGGTCCGCATCTCGATGCGGGGGAGATCCACGCGTGGCTGGATGGCGCGTTGTCGCCCGAGGAGACCGCGCGAGTCGAATCCCACGTGGCAGAGTGCCCAACCTGTCGCGAGGCGGTCGCTGAGGCCCGCGGATTCATTGCGGCATCGTCCCGCATCCTATCGGCGCTGGATGCGGTACCGGCGGGCGTCGTGCCCGCGACCCCGCGCGTCCGTCCGGCGGGCCGCCCGCGTCGCGTCGTCTCGTGGCCCGTGCGCGCGGCCGCAGCGGCCGTGGTCGTTGCGGTAGGAATCGCCGTCGTCGCCCGTCGCGTGCCGGAGCGGATGACGGATCGTGTTTCCGCACCGGCGCCTACCCCTCTCGTTGCCCCGGCCCTGCCGTCGGCGCCATCGGCGGCGCCCGCGCCCGCGAAGCCTGCACCGGCGGTGCATTCACGCCCTGCCAGCTCTCCACAGGCGAAAGTGAGTGCGGAGGCAAGCCGATCGCGGGTATGGAGTGGTCGCGGTGTGACGGGCGGGGCGGCAAAGGTCGTGGCTCCGGCGCCGGTCGCAGCGTCCGACGCCGCGGTGAGCGAGAAGGGGCATAGCGTGGGTGTCGCCGCCGGCACCGGGCCGGTGCCGACAATGCAGTCCGTTCGCGCCGCACTGGCTTCGCCCGCCATCGCCGGTGCGCGGGGCAGCGCGGGTACGGTGCATCTACTCGCGCCGGCGTGCGATAGTGCTGTACGGAAGCTCGCGGCGGACAGCGTCATGCTTTCGGCGCTACCGCTGGATTCGGTCGTGCGGCGCGATTCGATCGCGCAGGCGGACTCCGCTTTGCGTCGCTGTCCGTGATATAGCTTTTGCCCTATGGGTGAGATGCTGTCGTCAGGCGGAGGTGCGGAGCGTGGTCGCCCGAAAATTTCGCGAGGAGCATGGCTCGCCGTCGCCGGCGCAGTCCTCGTTGGTACGGCGACTGTCGCGTATCAGGAGACCGGCGCGCTCGGGTTTTTCGTTCGCCGCGTGCACGCGGAGCGACTGTACCGCGCGCGTGCATTTCCCGCGGCTGACACCGCCTTTGCGGCTCTCGTCAGCGACGCCACGCGCGGGATTCACGGGGAGCGCCTCCCATCCCTCGACTATAACAGCGGGGAAGTCGCGTACCGGCGCGGGCGGTTCGGCGCCGCGGTCGAGCGCTATCGCGGAGGGCTCGCGGGGGACCGCGGGCTACGGGAGCGGACCTATTACAACGTAGGGAACAGCTACGTATGGCAGGCCCGGGCAGAGTACAATCGAGCGGACAAGCGCGGCTTGTTGCGCGCCGCGATCGAATCCTATGAAGCCGCCCTTCTGCTCGATCCGCGCGACCGTGACGCGAAATGGAATCTCGAGATCGCCCTCCGCCGGCTCGAGGAAGCGGAGGAGCCCGCCTCGGGGCGCGGCCGCCATGCGGAAGCGAACTGGGGCGGTGGAAATCTCACAAAGTCCGGCTATCAGGGCGCGCCCGAAGCCGGTGGCGGCGCTACGCCGGGCGGCGGGTATGGCGCGGGCCATGGAGAAAACGCGGTCCCCGAGGTCACCGAGACCCAGGCGCGTCGTATGCTCAAGGCGGTCGAGCGAGCCCAGCTCACGGGGCAGGACGTCCAGCCGCCGACTCGCCGCCGGCCGGGTCCCCCGCGGCACGAAAGGGACTGGTGACCCATCTTTATTATTGACCCCCGCGTGCAATAGCCCGATCTTTGTCGGGTGCTGACAGCCCGCCTGGACTCGGGTGACGAAAGCGCGCGTGCACACCTGAACAACGCGCGCCAGTCGCTCCTGACGATCCGCTCCCTCGCCCTCGAGGGAATTCCGTTTTCGGCCGACGAGGTACAAGCCCTCGTCAGCGACGTCCTGTATCGGCTGAGCGCCGCTGAGCGCGAGCTGACCCCGGGCCCCCGCGCGTAACGGCGTTCCCGGCCGCCTCGCTTAGCGGCGCGGGCGTTTTCGTCGTGGCACCGCACGCGTCGATTGTCGGGCGCTCGCCGCAGACCGCTTCTTCGCCCGGGCCACCAGTCGCTTTTTCGCGTTTGTCACGGGTCGCTTCTTCGCACTGGTTGCTCGCCGCTTTCGCGCGGCGGCTTTGCGCGGTCGCTTCGCCCCCTTTCTTTTCCTCGTGGGCCGCTTCGGGCGCCGATCGGGGCGCAGATACGGCGTGGCAAACTCGGCGCGGCGGATTGCAACGCTGATCCCCCGGAAGCGGGACTCGAGGTAGGCCAGCCACTCCTGCGCGCTCACGAGCGCGGCGACCGGAAGGCCATCCCGCTCGAGGATGAATGCCTCACGGCCGCCAAACGCGCGGCGGATGATCGACCCGATGGCGTACGGCAGACGGGAGAGCGCGACAGCGTGGAGACGGGGATGCTTGCGAGTGCGCGATGCTGGCATATGACGGATGATGACACGGCGATCATCGGATCTCCATAGGCGCCCCGCGCGCGGGGCCGGGGCGACTCTGTCCGTCATCGCCGCCGCGGCGTTTACGATCATCGCATGGGGATCGACCTATACCGCGATCCGCATTGCCGTGCGCTCGTTCCCCCCGGTTCCGCTTGCGCTCTGCCGCTTCGGCATTGGATCGCTCACCGTCGGTGCTCTCGCGCTCATCGCCGCGCGCCGAACCCGGCTCACCCGTCCGACGCTGCGGGAGGCTGGGGTACTGATCGCGGCCGGGCTATTCGGTGTCGCGGTCTACAGCGTGCTCGTCAATGCCGGAGAGCGGACCGTCACCGCGGGCATGACGGGTCTGCTCCTCAGTGCATCGCCGGTGATGGTCGCGATCCTGGCCATCCCCGTCCTGGGGGAACGGCTCAACGGCCCCGCCTGGGGCGGGGTCGCCCTGGGTTTCGCGGGCACGGCACTCATCGCCGCCAGCGATGCAAGTGGTATTCGACTGGGGCCCGGCGTTCCGACCGTCCTTCTCGCAGCCCTCTCCTGGGCGATCTATAGTGTGATTCAGAAGGCGTCGCTGGGACGCTTCACCCCGCTCGAGGTCATCGCGTATTCCTTCTGGGCGGGAACGGCAGCTCTCCTTCCGTTCGCGCACTGGCTCGTGACCACATGGCACACTGCGACGCCGGCCGCCTGCATGGCCGTCGTGTACCTCGGCGTCGTCCCCGCCGGCCTGGGGTATCTCACGTGGGCGTACATGTGCGATCACATGGAGGCGTCCCGTGCCGCGGCGACCGGGTATCTCATCGCGCCGTTCGGACTCCTCGTGGCGTGGCTTGCGCTGGGGGAGATTCCGCGTGCGGGCGCGGTCCTCGGCGGAATCCTCACCATGATCGGAGTCGGGGTCCTGCATTGGTCCAGGCCTCGGGCCGTGCCGGACGGCCTCGAGCTGCCCGAGCCGCTGTGAGCAATGTGCCCTGACGTGAGCACGAGCTCGTCGGTTCCATCCCCCTGCATCAACATCTGCGTCCTGGACACCGCAAACGTATGTCGCGGCTGC
>PLLD01000322.1 GCA_003141205.1 Gemmatimonadota bacterium | reverse complement strand
GTCGCGCGTGCCGAGCAGCCGCGCGCGCAGCACCCGCGTCGTGTTCAGGACGAGGAGGTCGCCTGGGGGAATGATCTCGGGCAGGTCGCGGAACGTTCGGTGGGTGATCGTGCCCGACGCGCGGTCGACCAGCATGAGGCGCGCGGCATCGCGGGGCTCGACGGGGACCCGCGCGATCCGATCGGCCGGTAGCGCGAATTCGTAGTCGGCGGTGCGCCCCCCGGGTGCAGCCGCGTGCTCCGCCTGGGTCAGAAAAGATCGGACTGCTGCGCCGCCCCAGGCGGGTCGTAGCCGAAATGGCGGTACGCGAGCGCCGTCGCCAGCCGCCCGCGCGGCGTGCGCTGCAGGAATCCATTCTGGACGAGGAAGGGCTCGTACACCTCTTCGATCGTTCCCCCGTCCTCGCCCACGGCGGCGGCGATCGTCCCGATCCCGACGGGTCCGCCTTCGAACTTCTCGATGATCGTCCGCAGGATGCGGGCATCCATGTCGTCCAGGCCGTGCGTATCGACGTCGAGCATGAGCAGGGCGCGCTCGGCCACCTCGCGCGTGATGATCCCATCCGCCTTGACCTGCGCGAAGTCGCGCACGCGGCGCAGCAGCCGGTTCGCCACCCGGGGCGTGCCGCGCGCCCGGCGCGCGATCTCCGACGTTCCGGTCGCATCGATGTCGACCTTGAGGACCTCGGCCGTGCGGCGGACGATCGTCTCGAGATCCTCGGCCGGGTAATAGTTCAGCCGTTGCTCGATCCCGAATCGGGCGCGCAGGGGCGGCGTCAGCAGGCCGAGCCGCGTGGTCGCTCCGATGAGCGTGAAGCGCTCGATCGGCATGGTGATGGTTTGCGCCTTCGGCCCATCCGACAGGCGGATTTCGATCTTGAAATCCTCCATCGCGGGGTAGAGGAACTCCTCGATCACCGGGCGAAGACGATGGATCTCATCGATGAAGAGCACGTCCCCCTCGCGCAGGTTCGTGAGCGTGCCGACGAGATCGCTCGGCTTCTCGAGCGACGGCCCCGACTTCGTATGGATGTTCACCCCGACCTCGCGCGCGATCAGCTCGGCGAGGGTCGTCTTGCCCAGCCCCGGCGGGCCGAAGAACAGGGTGTGATCCAGCGGCTCGTGCCGCCGCAACGCGGCATCGATGTAGATCCGCAGGCTGTCCTTGACCTTGGGCTGTCCGATGAATTCCGCCAACCGTTGCGGGCGGAGCGAGAGCTCGACCGGCCCTTCCTCCGGCAGCTCGGCGGGCGTCGTGATCTCGCTCCGGACCGTGGTGCTCTCCTGGATGGCCATCGAGTCCCAATATACACCGAAAGGACGCCGAACTTCGAGCCGCCGGCGCGGTTCGTCAGCCCTTCGGCTGCGGACCCCCCAGTACGGCGAAGGCCGCGCGGATCAACTCGGAGGCGGAATGCGCGGCCGCGCCCCGTTCCACGGCGCCCCGCACGGCACGCTCCGCGTCCGGCCGGCTGAACCCCAGCTGCACGAGGCCGCGCACGGCGTGGTCCACCACGGTTCCCTGTCCCGTGGCGCCGGTGGTCGTCGGGGGCGCGCCCTCGTGCAATTCGTCGAGCTTGTCCGCGAGATCGAGGATGAGGCCTTCCGCTTTCTTCGGTCCCATGCGCGGCACCTGCCGCAGCGTGCCGACGTCCTTCTCACGAATCGCCCGAACGAGACGATCGGCGGTCAGGCTGGACAGCAGGTTGAGCGCGAGGGCCGGACCGATGCCGCGCGCGGCCAGGATCGTGCGGAATACCTGCCGCTCGAACGGCGTGCCGAATCCGAAGAGCTGCCAGGCGTCCTCCCGCACGACGACGTGCGTGTGCAGCACGACCTCTGCGCCGATGGCGGGGAGGGACTCGAAGACGTTGAGCGGGATGGCGATCTCGTAGGCCACTCCACCGCCGGTCATGACCTCGGCCCGGTCCACATCGCGTGCGACGAGGCGCCCCGCGATGCGGGCGATCACGCCGTGCGTCCGATCGCGCTGAGCGCCCTGCGGTCGGTGAGCGGGGGGAACAGGCAGTAGGCGAGGGCCGCCGCGACCCCGTCCGCCGCGTCGCTCGGATGCGGCACCGCCTGCAATCGGAGCAGTCGCATGATCATGAACTGCACCTGCTCCTTGGTGGCGCCGCCCCTCCCGACGACCGCCTTTTTGATCGTCGCCGGTGCGTACTCCTGGATCGTGAGGCCGCCGCGCTCGCCGGCGAGCAGGATCACGCCGCGCACGTGTCCCAGCACGACGGTCGTCCGCACGTTCCGGCTGTAGAAAATGTCCTCCACCACGAGGACGTCGGGCCGGTGCCGGGCGATGAGGGCGTCGACGCCGTCGTAGATCTCGCGGAGCCGGGCGCCGAGCGAGTCGCCCGCGTTCGTGCGGATGACGCCGCACTCCACCAGCGATGCCGGCCCGGATCGGCCACCCGCCTCGTCGGACCGGCGCACGACGCCGTATCCCGTGGTGCCCGTGCCGGGGTCGATCCCCAAGACCTGCACGGCCGACCTCAGGTCTGGGCCATGTCGGCCACGTCCATGTCGAAATTGGCTTCGACTTTCTGGACGTCGTCGAGATCCTCGAGCTCGTCGAGGAGCTTGACCAGCTGCTCGGCGGGCTTCCCTTCGACGCGCACGGTCGTGCGCGGAATCCACGCGATCTCGCTCCCCGTCACCGGCATCCCCCGGCCCTCCAGCGCGGCGCGAACGGTGGCGACGGCGGTCGGGTCGGTCGTCACGATGTATTGATCGTCTTCGCGCCGCAGGTCCTCGGCGCCGGCTTCGAGCGCCGCGTCGAGCGTTGCGTCGTCGTCCCCGCCGCCGGCGGCGACATAGACCTGTCCCTTGCGGTCGAACATCCACGCGACGGAGTTCGTGGCCCCGAGGTTGCCGCCACCGCGCGAGAGCTTATGACGGACCTCGGCCACGGTGCGCGTGGGATTATCCGTGAGCGCCTGGATCATGAGGGCGACGCCGCCCGGTCCGTACCCCTCGTACATGACATCGACGTAATCGACACCTTCGAGCTCGCCGGTACCCTTCTTGACCGCGCGCTCGATGTTTTCCTTGGGCATCGATGCCGCTTTGGCGATCTCGATCGCCGTGCGCAGCCGCGGATTTCCGCCGGGGTCGCCGCCCCCCTGCTTGGCCGCGACGGTGATCTCGCGGATCATCTTCGTGAACATCGCACCGCGCTTGGCGTCAGCCGCAGCCTTGTAGTGCTTGATCTGCTTCCATTTGCTGTGACCGGCCATGCCGAATACTACAGAGAGGAGCGCGTAGAGAGGAGTGAGTAGAGAGCGTCCAGCTCGGCGCGGGCGCGGGGATCGAGGGCGGAGGCCACGGCATCGATCAGGGCACCGGAGGCAGCCGCGAGGGCCGCCCGATCGTCGCCGGCCGTGGCCTGGGCGACGCGCAGAAAAGCGGCGCGCGCCGGGCCCGGAAGGGTGAGCCTCGCGACCCAGCGACGCGCGGCGGTCGCGCGCGCGGAACGGACGCGGAGCGGGAGCGAAGCGGACGTGGCGCCGACGATGAGACGGGCGGCCACGAGGGCGGCGAGGAGGGGCTCGCGGTCGCCGCCCACCTGCGCGCGGGCCGCGCGGACCGCGAGCGCCGGAAAACGAAAGGTCGGCGCGATCAATCCGTAGGGGGGCGCGGTCCCGAACACCTACACGAATGTAGAGACCAACGGTACATTGCGCACCACATGTCTTCCGCCGCCGCGAGGGGGCGATCTGCCCCGGCCGCCACTGCGCCCGGCTCTCCCGGCGCGGCCGCCGCGCGCAAGGCGATCCTGTGGGTGGACGACGAGGCCGAGCTCCTCGAATCCCACTGCATCTTCCTCCGCGAGAGCGGCTACGACGTCGAGTGCGCGACCAACGCCGACGATGCCGTGGAGCTGCTGCGCCGCCGCCCGTTCGATGTGATCCTGCTCGACGAGCAGATGCCGGGGAAGCGCGGGCTCGAGGCGTACCACGAGTTTCGCGAGCTCGAGCCGAATATTCCCGTCGTCATGGTCACCAAGAGCGAAGAGGATGCGACGCTCACGGAGGCGATCGGCGCCAACATTCGCGACTACCTCGTCAAGCCGATCAGCCCGCGCCAGGTCCTCGCCGTGATTCGCCGCATCCTCGATGGCCCGCGCATTCGGCAGCAAGCGCTCGCGCGCCGCTTCGTCGAGCGATTCCGCGCGATCGAGCTGGATCGGACGCTCCCGCTCGACTGGCGGGAGTGGGTCGAGCGGTTCGGCGAGTACACCTATTGGGACGTGGAGCTGGCCGGGGCCGGCGAGATGGGACTGCACGAGTCGTTGCGCGGGCTCTACGCCGACATGCACCGGGAGTTCGCGGCCTACATGTACACCGCGTATCCGGCCTGGCTGCGCAATCTCGAGGCGGACCGGCCGCCGCTCTCCGTGGACGTCGTTGGGGAGTTTCTGCTGCCCCTGCTCCAGCGCGACCGGTCGGCCGTCTTCGTGGTCGTCGATTGTCTCCGGCTCGATCAATGGCTCGCGATCCAGCCGCTGCTCGCGCCCTTGTTCGATGTCGAGGTGACGCATCATTTCTCGATTCTGCCGACGGCGACCCCGTACTCGCGCAACGCGCTTTTCAGCGGGCTCTTTCCCGGCGAGATCGCGGCGCGCTTTCCGGATTGGTGGGGGCCCGGCGCCCGCGACGACGAATCGCTCAACTCGCACGAGCGCGAGCTGCTCGACGCGCACCTGACCGAGCTGGGGCATTCGGCGCCCGTGCGCTATCACAAGATCTCGACTGCGGCCGAGTCGGACGAGCTGGATCGCCGGGTGCACGGGGCGATCGGGCCCGAAGGGGTGAGCGCGTTCGTGTTCAATTTCGTGGACCTGCTCACGCACGGCCGGAGCGAATCGGCGATCCTCTACGAGGTCGCGCGCGACGAGATCGCGCTCCGCCAGCTCACGCGCCAGTGGTTCCAGCGGTCGGCGCTGCTCAGCGTCCTCAAGGAGGCGGCGCGCCGGCGGATCTCCGTTCTGCTCACGAGCGACCACGGATCGATCCTCTGCCAAACCCCGGCGACCGTGTTCGCGAAGCGGGACGCGACCGCGAATCTGCGCTACAAGTTCGGCGAGGACGTCCGCGCCGAGCGGCCGGAGCAGGCGTTGCTCTTTCCGAGCGAGGAGCAGCTGCGGCTACCCCGCCGCGGCCTCGGCGGGAACACGTTGCTCGCCGCCGGCGACTCGTTCTTCGTGTATCCGACCAAGCTCCGCGAGTATCAGAGCCGGTATCGCGGGTCCTTCCTGCACGGTGGAGTGACGCCGGAAGAGATGATCCTGCCCGTCGCGCTCCTGACGCCGAGGTGACGGCCGACAACGCGCCGAGCGGTGCGGCGGGAGCTCCGGCGCACGCTCCGGGGACGATCTACCGCCGGCTGCTCCCCTTCCTCCGCCCGCACGCGTGGCGGATGGGCGGGGCGATCGGGTGCAGCATCGCCGCCGCCGCACTCGACGCGTACTCGTTCGCGCTCCTCATCCCGTTTCTCAACGCGCTCTTCGGCCTGCCGACCCTGCTCCCGGTCAAGCAGAGCTGGCTCACGCGCTTTTTGCAGCTTACGATCGGCGCGCTGCTCGACCAGAGCGACAAGATGGCGTCGCTCGAGCGGGTGATCCTGATCATCCTCGCGACGGTGGCGGTCAAGAACGTCTTCGTCTGGTCGGGCGGGCAGCTCGGTGCCCAGCTGCAGGAGTACGTCACGCGCGACATGCGCGACGCCGTGTACGGTCACCTCCAGCGCCTGCCCCTCGCGTATTTCACGCAGACGCGCGCCGGGCAGATCCTGGCACGCATCCTGACCGACACCGATCAGACGAAGGCGCTGATCACGCAGCTCGTCACATCGAGCCTGCAGAACATTTCGCTCCTCATCGCCTACATCGCCGTGATGTTCGCGGTGTCCTGGCGGCTCACCATCCTCGGGCTCGTCATCGGCCCGGTGGTAACGGGTCTGCTCCAGCCCCTCCTGCGCCGCTTGCGGCGCGGGCATCGTCGCCTGCGCAACGACTACGGCGAGATGATGAGCGTCCTGCAGGAGGTCGTCTCCGGGATGCGCCTCGTGAAATCCTTTGGGGCGGAGCCGTACGAGGAGCGCCGGTTCCGCGCGGCGAGCGGCCGGTATTCGCGCGGAATGATGCGGATCACGAAGCTGGCCCTGCTGTCGCAGCCGATTACGGAGTTTTTGGGGACGGCCGTGGCGGTCGCGGTCCTCTGGGTGGGCGCGCGCGAGGTCCTGGTGGACCATACGCTGCAAGGGGCGCAGCTCATCGTCTTCCTGACGGTCGTCCTCCGTCTCCTGCCCCCGCTCAAGGCGCTCACGCAGCTCCCGACGACGGCGCAGGCCTCGTTCGCGGCGGCGGAGCGTGTGTTCGAGGTGCTCGATGCGCCGAGCGAGACGGCGCTGGATCGGGGTACGCTGACGGCCGATCCGGCATTCGATACGATCGCCTTCGATGACGTGTCGTTCGCGTACGGCGCGGACCAGGAGACCGTGTTGTCGCGCATCTCCTTCGCGGCGCGCCGGGGATCGGTTGTCGCGCTCGTCGGTCCGAGTGGCGCGGGGAAGAGCACGCTGGCGGATCTGATCCCGCGCTTCATCGAGCCCACCGAAGGTCGCATCGTGCTGGGCGGCATCGATACGCGCGACATCACCCTCGCGTCGTTGCGCGCCCTGACGGGGATCGTGAGCCAGGACACGGTGCTCTTCAACGATACGGTCCGCAGCAACATCGCGTACGGAGCGGAGGGACGCTTTTCGGATGCGCAGATCGAGGCGGCCGCGCGGGCCGCCAACGCGGACGCGTTCATCCGGGAGCTGCCGCACGGCTACTCCACCATGCTCGGCGAGCGGGGCACCCGTCTCTCCGGCGGGCAGCGCCAGCGCATCGCGATCGCGCGCGCTCTCCTGATCGATCCCCCGGTGCTCATCCTCGACGAGGCGACCTCCGCGCTCGATACCGAGTCCGAGCGGCTCGTGCAGGAGGCGATCGACCGCGTCCTCCTCGGACGCACCGTCTTCGTCATCGCGCACCGCCTGTCCACCGTGGCGCACGCCGATCTGATCCTGGTGCTCGATCGCGGTCGCATCGTCGAGCGGGGAACGCACGCGGTGCTGCTGGCGGAGCGGGGGGCCTACTATCGCCTGCACGCGCTGCAGTATCGCGAGGTCGAGGATACGGCACCGGTCAGCGCCTGATGCGCAGTAACCGAATCGGCGATGGTCTTAGGCCTCCGCCGGGCCGCGGAGTCCGCGCGCGACCGCCGGCGGTGGGTGCACTAGCGCGCGTGCGGAACCGCTCGCGAGGCGGTTTCTTTCTCGCATGCGGGTCCTCGTCGTCGGGCACCGGAATCCGTGGCGCATGGAAGGCTCGGTCGCGCGTGCGCTCCGGCGCGCGGGGCACCGCGTCTCGCTCTTCGACGACCGGCGCACTCGGCGGCGGGTCGGCCACCGGCTGACCCAGTGGCTCGCCCGCCGGTATGCGGCGGCGTTCTCGCCCGATTTCGTCTTCCTGTCGAAGTGTCTCGCGCTCGATCTCGAGACGGTCGCCGCGATCGTGGCCGGGCGGGAGAACGCCATGTGGTACCACGATCCGCAGTGGCATCGCGACGTTGAGCGACCGGATGTGGCGCACATCCTCTCCGTGGGGCGGCTGGCCGCGACCTTCTTCGTGACCGGGTTCGACGCCGAGTGGCGCACACACGGCGTGCGCGCCCTTTTCCTTCCCGCCGCGGGCGCGAGTGAGATCGTCCCCGTATCCCCGGATCCGTGGTATGCGGCCTCGGCCGCCTTCGTCGGCTCGGCCTACGATCCGACGCGCGCGGTATTCTTGCGCGAGGTTGCCCTGAATGCCGGACTGATGATCCGCGTCTGGGGACCGGGGTGGGGCCCGGGGGTGGGAGGCGACGCCGGGCTGGCACCGACGGGACGCACCGTCGAAGGGCGGGCGTTCGCCGCGGTGTGCTCGAGCTCCGACGTCACACTTGGTGTGCTGCCCGCGCGCGCGGCGGACGCGACGACCTACGCATCGGATCGCGTGTGGATGACGATACTCGCCGGCGGGTGCTACCTCGGACCGCGCACGCCGGGCATGGACCGGATGCTGCTCGATGGGGTGCATTGCGCGTCGTACACCGATGCCGCCTCGTGCGCGCTGCGATTGCAGGAGTTGCTCGCGCACCCTGCGGAACGGGCCCGGTTGCGGGCCGAGGGCGAAGCCTTCGTGCGGGCGCACCATACGTACGATGCGCGACTGCCCTTTCTGCTCTCCGGCCGCGCCTGGGAGAATCCGTTGCGCGGTGGGGAATCCCCGCCTGCCGCGTCGTGCGCCACCTCTTCGTAACGCAGGACTATCCCCCCCTTGGCGGGGGGATGGCGCGCCGCCACGTCGAGCTGTGCCGGCGGCTCGCGCCCGACCCGGTAACGGTATCGACCGTGGCCGCGGACGAGCGCGCGTTGGGCGCCGCCTTTGATGCGGGGGAGTCGTACGCGATCGTGCGACAGCGCTTTGGAGTGCGGGGCGCGAAGACGATCGCGAACGATGCGCGGTGGGGGCGGTGGCTGGCGCGGCATGTCGCATCGGACCGCACGGACGTGCTGCATTGCGGCAATGTGCGCCCGGCGGGATACGCGGTCTGGTGGGCCGCGCGGCGGACGCGGGTTCCGTACGTCATATACGTCTACGGGGGCGACCTTCTGCGGGAGCGGGCGAAAGCCGAGCGGAGCGGGATCAAGCGATGGACGGCGCGGCACCTGTTCGGTGAGAGCGCGGGGGTGGTGGCGATCTCGGAGTGGAGTGCAGCGCTCGCGCGCGACATCATGCGCGAGGTCGGCGTGCGATGCCCGCCGCCGGTCGCGGGGATCCCGCTCGGGACGGACCCTCTCTTCTTCCATCCGACGCGCGACACCGGCGAGCTCCGGCGACGGTGGGGTGTCGGGGATGCGCCTCTGGTGCTGACGGTCGCCCGGCTGGTGCCGCACAAGGGGCAGGATGTCGCGCTCCGCGCTCTCGCGGTGCTGGTCCCGGATTTTCCGACGCTGCGCTACGCCGTGGTTGGGACCGGGGAGGATGCGCCGCGCCTGCGCGGGTTGGCCACGGAGCTCGGCGTTCAGGACCAGGTGATCTGGGCGGGAGGGCTCAGCGACGAGGAGATCGCCGAGGCGTATGCGACGTCGACGGTGTACCTCGGCCTCTCACGCGTCGACCAGACGATTAACGCGGAGGGGTTTGGGATAGCATTCGTCGAGGCGGCGGCGAGTGGCGTGCCGAGCGTCGCCGGGAATTCGGGCGGGGTCGCATCGGCGGTGCGTGATGGCGAGACAGGCATCCTGGTCGAGCCGACGGATGGCGGAGCGGTCGTCGACGCTGTACGATCGTTGCTCACGGATGCGGAGCGGCGCACGCGCATGGGGCGCGCGGCGCGCCACGCCGTCGAGACGTACTACAACTGGGATCGGGTGGCGGCGGAGACGCGGGCGTTCGTGGCGGATGTCGTGCGGTCGCGGTCGCGGGGGCGGACGGCGTGACGGCGCGGCTGCGGGATTACGCCGTCTATGGCGCGTTGCGGGGAGCGATCGGCGCGCTCCGGCTCATGTCCTTCGCGCGGGCGGCACGGGTGGGGGGGGCGGTCGCTCGGCTCGCGTATCGACCGCTCGGAATCCGGCGCCGGGTCGTCGAATCGCAGATCGCGCTAGCCTTTCCGGCATGGGACCGTGCGGAAGTCGTTCGTGTGGCTCGCGCGGCCTACGAGCATCTCGGTCGCACGACGGTGGAGACGGCGCTCGTTCCGTCGCTCACTCGCGAGGAGGTTCTCGCCCTCGTGGACAACGCGGACGACTGGTCGCATTTGGAGGCGGCGCGTGTGGCGAGCGGCGGCCGGGGACTTGTCCTTATCACCGGGCATCTTGGCAATTGGGAGCTCGCGGCGACCTACCTCGCGGCGCGGGGATTGCCGATGGATGTGATCGCGCGCCGCATGGCGAATCCCCTGTTCGACCGGTATCTGACGCGCTCGCGGGAGCGGGCCGGATTGACCGTTCTGACCGATGCCGAGGCGGTTCGGCGGGTGCCACGGTCGGTGCGGGACGGCCGAGGGGTCGGCTTCGTCGCGGACCAGGGAGTGAAGGGGATGGCGTCGACCTTCGTGCCCTTTTTCGGTCGCTGGGCGAAAACCCCGCGGGGCCCGGCGGTCTTCGCGTTGCGGCTCGGGGTGCCCGCGTTATTCGTCACGCTCGTGCGCGGGCCGAGTGGCCTATTTCGGCTCGTAGTCGAGCCGATCGCGGTCGAGGAGACGGGGGACCGGGAGCGCGATGTGGATGTGGTGGTGGCGCGGTACACGGCGGTGCTGGAGCGCTGGGTGCGGCAGTATCCGGAGCAGTATTTCTGGCATCACCGCCGGTGGCGCCGGCAGCCGACGGAAGCGGAGATCGAGCGGGCGGAAAGGATCGCGCGGCTCAAATGAGTGCGCGGCATAGGTGAAGCTCCTATTGGCGAGACCGCGTCGGTTTACCTACACTTGGGATCCTGTCGTTCGACTCGAGCATTGAGGCTTCCCGGCGTGTCTCACTCTTCTTACATCCGAGCCGTAACCCTCGCGGCGCTCGTCACCGCGCCCCTCTCCGCGCGCGCCCAGGAACCCGTCGTCGATTCCAACTTCACGCGGACGGAGGCCATGATCCCGATGCGCGACGGCACTCGGCTCTTCACCGTCATCCTGACCCCGAAGCAGGTCGCGGGACCC
>PLLD01000326.1 GCA_003141205.1 Gemmatimonadota bacterium | reverse complement strand
TTCCCGACCCCGGTCGGCCCGATGAGAACGATGTTGTTCGGCGAGATCTCCTCGCGAATCGCCTCCGGTGCCTGCTGCCGGCGCCAGCGGTTGCGCAACGCGATCGACACCGCCTTCTTCGCGGCGTCCTGCCCGATGATGTAGCGGTTCAGCTCCGTGACGATCTGCCGCGGCGTGAGATCCGCGAGCTTGGCGAGCGCCTGCTGGGTGCGTTTCGATGTCATGGCGGCGCGCTACGCGGTGGGTTCGAGCACGGTCATGTTGGTGTTCGTGTAGATGCAAATCTCGCCGGCGATTCCGATCGCCGTGCGGACGACCTCGACCGCGGGCAGCGTCGTATGCGCCACCAACGCCCGCGCGGCCGCCAGGGCGTACGGTCCACCGGATCCGATCGCCAGAATCCCATCATCGGGCTCGATGATCTCCCCCGTTCCCGATATCACGAACCCGTGCTCGCGGTCCGCTACGGCCAGCAACGCTTCGAGCCGCCGGAGCACGCGATCGCTGCGCCAGTCCTTCGCGAGCTCCACCGCAGCCCGCGGCAGATTGCCCGGGAAGCGCTCCATCTTCTCCTCGAATTTCTCGAACAGGCGCAGCGCGTCGGCCGCGGCGCCCGCGAAACCCGCGAGCAGCTTGCCGCCGTGGAGCGTACGCACCTTGTGGGCGTTGGCTTTCACGATCGTGTCGCCCACCGTGACCTGACCGTCCCCTCCGAGCGCCACCATCCCATCCCGCCGGACCGCAAGAATCGTGGTCATGCGCGAAATCTACCGGACGACCTCGGTCAGTGCCCTGATGACCGGCTCAGCGGGCAGGGAGTCGATCGCCGGCGCCGGCGTCGACACGACACGCCCCCCCGTGCGATACGGTCCGTAGAGCGCGCCGCGACCCAGGGGGAAGAGGGCCACGGCGGGCTTGCCGAATGCCGACGCGGCATGCGTGATCGACGTGTCGGCCGTCAGCACGGCGTCGCTCGCCTCGACCAGCGCAAACGCGTCGCGCACGCTGCGCGTCGCGACCGCCATCCCGCCGCTCGCAGCCGCGATCCGCTCGGCGCGGACCTGATCGGATGGCGTTCCGACGACGAGCGCGACGAGTGCCCGGTCCCCGCGCGCCGCGCGCAGCGCCCGCACGGCGGCCGCGAATCGATCCCACGGCCAATAGCGCGACCGGTCCCCCGCCGACACGTTGACGAGGAGCCGCGTGCCCTCCCCCGCCTCCCGCCACCGCGCCTCCGCCCAGACCCGCTCGTCCGGCCGCAATACGATCTCGGGACGCCAGTCGCGATCCTCGACCGGGACGCCGAACGCGGTCGCGAGCGCCGTGGAATAATCGACGTAGTGGACCGCGCCCCGCGTCGGCGCGACCGGCAGCGTCAGCACCACATCGGTCGCGCGCCCCGCGACTCCGATGCGGTGCCGCGCGCCACTGAGGAGCATGATGGCGGCGTCGGTGAAGGATGGGGATCGCACCTTCGTGTCGATGACCGCGTCGTACCGTGCACCCCGGATCGCGCGCAGCGTACGCAGCCAGGTCCACGGGCGCTTCTTCTCGAAGAGCACGACGCGCCCGATGTAGGGATTCCCCGCGAGCACGCTCGCGTTGCTGCGCGACGCGAGAACGTCGACCATGAGCCGCGGATGCGCGGCGGCGATCCCGCGAATGATCCCCGTGGCCAGAATCATGTCGCCAACGTGGTCGTAGCGAAGATACAGCACCCGCGGCGCGCCACTGTCCCAGTCCGGCGGCGGGGGCAGGCCCGTCCGCGACCGCATCGAGCGCACCAGCACGCGCATGGCGCGAATGAGACCACGCTTGACGGCGCGCTCGACGCTCTTGTCGCGGATCCGCTTCCGCGACGCGTCGCGCCGCACGCGCGGTCAGCGTGCGCGCGGATGCGCGCTCTGATAGACCTGTTTCAGCCGCTCGACGCTCGTGTGCGTGTAGATCTGCGTGGTCGCGATCGATGCGTGCCCGAGGAGCTCCTGCACCGCGCGCAGATCCGCCCCCGCGTCGAGCAGGTGCGTGGCGAACGTGTGCCGGAGCGAGTGCACGCTGAGCCGGTTGCCCTGGCCATCGACGGCCCGCAGTGCCCGGGTGACCGCGTCCTGCACGCCGCGCACGCTCAGGCGGCGTCCGCGCTGATTGAGGAAGACCGCCGATCGATCCACGCCCGCACCAGCGGCGCGGACCAGCGCCTCCCGGCGTGCGTCGTACGCCCGTAACGCATGCACGGCGTGATCCCCGACCGGCACGATGCGCTCCTTGCGCCCCTTCCCCCGCACCTTCGCCTGCTGTGTCAGGAGATCCAAGTCCGCGCGATTCAGCCCGCGCAGCTCGCTGAGGCGGATACCGGTCGAGTAGAAGAGCTCGAGCATCGCGAGGTTCCGGACGTCGGCGAAGCGCGGAGCGTCCCCCGGCGCCGCCACGCGCGCTTCCGCCGCGGCGAAGAGCGCGTCGACCTGGGCGCGGTCGAGGTAGCCGGGCAGATACCGCTCCAAGCGGGGCGTCCCCACGGCGCGCGCCGGATTGGCGTCGACGACCTCCGTCAGATGCAGGTAGCGGTACAGCGCGCGCACGGCGGCCAGCGCCCGCGCCATCGTGCGCTTGGACAGTCCCCGGCGCGCGAGGTGGCCGAGAAAGCCCCGGATCGCCAATCGGTCGACCCCCTGCCACGTCCACTCATGCGCCCCGTAATAGTCGGCGAGGAAGCGCGTGAGCGCGCGGAGATCGCGACCGTACGCGTGGAGCGTATGCGGCGAGACATCGCGCTCCTTTTCCAGATGCGTGAGGAACTCGCCGACGACATCACTCATGCGCCACTCGTCACGGCCATCGGCGCGATCCCCAGGGCGTCCCGCCAGCTCGCGAGATCGGCCAGCGCACGCTCGGCGATGAGCTCGCGCTTCCGTATCCTGTCGCGCGGCGCCTGAGGCGGGTCGTCGAGCAACCCGAAATTCGCGTTCATGGGCTGGAAGCGCGCCGGGTCCGCGTCGCGCAGATAGCGATACAGGGCGCCGATCATCGTCGTCTCGGGCGGGACGACGGGAGCGTCGCCGGCAATGATGCGCGCGAGGTTGATCCCCGCGACGAGACCGGTCGCCATGCTCTCGGTGTAGCCCTCGACCCCGGTCAATTGGCCCGCGAACAGCACCCCCGGGTCGTCGCGCTGGCCCAGGACAGGGCTCAGCGTGGCGGGGGCATTGAGATACGTGTTTCGATGGATGGATCCTGGGCGCAGGAATTCCGCCCGCTCGAGCCCGGGGACCATCCGGAGCACCCGCTGCTGCTCCGGGATGCGTAAGCGGGTCTGAAAGCCTACCAGATTCCACATCCGCTGACCGCGGTCCTCGGCGCGGAGCTGCACGACGGCGTAGGGACGGCGCCCCGTGCGGGGATCGCTGAGCCCGACCGGCTTCATGGGGCCGAAGCGCAGCGTCTCGCGCCCGCGCGCGGCGATCACCTCGATGGGCAAACACCCTTCGAAATACGGGACCCGATCGAAATCGTGTCCCTGGTGCTGGTCCGCCCCGAGGAGGGCGTCGACGAACCGCTCGTACTCGTCGCGCGTGAACGGACAATTCAGGTACGCGCCTTCCGTCCGCGCGAGGATTCCCGCCTCCCCGCCGTCCGTCTCCTTTCCGTAGCGCGAGGCGCGAAAGACGACGTTCGCATCGATGGACTCCACGTCCACGATCGGCGCGATGGCGTCATAAAACGCGAGCGACGCACTGCCGAGCCGCGCCTGGATCCAGGCCGCGAGCGCGTCGGATGTCAGCGGACCGGTGGCGACGATCCCCGGTGACGGGACGGCGGTGACTTCCCCGGTCTCGACGCGAATCCTGGGGTGCGCGCGAATGCGCGTCGTCACCACCTCGGCGAATCGGGTGCGGTCGACGGCCAGCGCCGTCCCGGCCGGCACGCGCACGGACTCCGCCGCGGCGAGGATCAACGAGCCGAGGGCACAGCATTCGGCCTTGAGCAGCCCGTGGGCAGACGCGAGCTCCGTGCTCTTGAAGGTGTTGGAGCACACGAGCTCCGCGAGCTGGTCGGTCGTGTGGGCGGGCGTGGTCCGCGCCGGGCGCATCTCGTGCAGCACCACATCGAGCCCACGCTCGGCGAGCTGCCAGGCCGCCTCGCACCCGGCGAGACCTCCGCCGACCACGTGCACCGGTGCGAACGCCACGATGAGAAGGTAGCATACACCCCCATGGCCACAACCCGAGAGCCCACCGATCTCGGCTTCGGCTCCGTCGTCTCGGCCGAGAGCCGCGTCCGATTGATGAATCGCGACGGCAGCTTCAACGTCGAACGGGGCAGCCGTCTGCGCTCCACCCTGATGAGCCCCTACCATCTGCTCCTGACGATGGGGTGGGGCTCCTTCCTGACGATGCTCGTGGTCGCGTACCTGGCGTCGAACGTCCTCTTCGCCACCCTCTTCCTGCTCGTCGGCGGCCCGCAGGGGATCGGCATGTCCGACGGGCACGCGATGGGTACCCCCTTCGTCGAGGCGTTCTTCCTCAGCGTGCAGACGTTCGGCACGATCGGATTCGGCGAGATCTATCCGGCGACCGTCCCGGCGAACTGGGTCGTCTCCCTCGAGTCGCTGGTGAGCCTGTTGGGCGTCGCCCTGGCCACCGGGCTGATCTTCGCGCGCTTTTCACGACCGATCGCGCGCATACGATTCAGCCGGACGGCGGTTGTCGCGCCGTATCAATCGCTCACGGCGTTCATGTTCAGAATCGTGAATTCTCGCGTGAGCGAGATCGTGGGGCTGGAGGCGACCGTGATCTACGCCCGCTTCGAGATCATCGACGGGGTCCGGACGCGCGTGTTCACCGAGCTTCCGCTCGAGCGAAAGAGGGTCGTGTTCTTCTCCCTGGCGTGGACGATCGTGCATCCGATCGACGAGGCGAGCCCTCTATACCGCCGGACCGAGGCCGATCTGCATGCGAGCGAAGGGGAGCTCCTGATCCTCCTCCGCGGAACGCACGACACCTTCTCCCAAACCGTCTACTCGCGCTCGTCCTACGTGGCGCGGGAGATTACGTGGGGGCGCCGATTCGTGAACCTCTTTCTCCCGCCAACCGGGGACGGAATCGTGCGGATCGATCTGAGCCTCCTGGATGCCACCGAGCCCGTACAAATGCCAGCCCCGCCGGCTCCCGCGACGCCCGACGGGCAGACCGAGACGCTACCGGTCATGGTATAAGACGGCGGGCCGCACGCCAGATGGAATCCCGGTCGGCGGGATAGAACGCCGGCAGGGCGTCGCCGCCCGGCGACGTCGGGCGCACGAGATAGACGGGGACCGCGGGGTGCTCGTCGAGCAGGATGGTGTCCCGCGCGCCAAGATCGCGGGCGTACAGGTTGTCGTCGCCCGATTGGACCGCGGGCAGCAGCTGCAGCGGCGCGAGGGGCGCCGTCCCCGCAACGGTCTCGTCGAGCCGCGCGACGCACCGAGGCGAATACCGGTAGTCGCGCTGCAGCGCGATCGCCGTCGTCGGCGCAACCATGCGAATGGCCACGTCCGCCGAGTCGGCGAGCAGGGGGGCGAGCTGGGGGAATGCCTGAGCGGATGCCCCGGCGTCGCGCAGCGACTCGGTGTGCGTCACCGCCGAGTCGAGGCGGCAGATGTCGACGGCGCGATAGAGCAGCTCCGCCTGCGGCCGCGACACGCCCAGCGCCCAGAGCCGCGCAACGATCTGATCCTGCCACGCCTCCCGCACGAAGACGAGCCCTCCGTGCACGCCGGCGTGTGCGGCCACCCGGGGTACGGCCCAGCGCTCGATGCGGGCGTTGGCGCGATACTGTGCGCCGCGCAATGGGATCGCGTACGCGACCGCCATGAGTCCGCTCACGAGCAGCGCGAACGCCACGGCGCGAAAGGCCAGCCGCGCGGCCGCCCCGCGCCCCGCGAGGGCGCGATGGAGCAGGAGCGGGAAGCGGGCAGCCCAGAGAGCGGCGATGGGGGTGAGCGCGAAGAGGAAGCGCGGCCCGAGATAGAACCCGTCGTGCCAGTACGCGAAATACAGCCCGAGCAGCAGCGCCGCGCCGATCAGGAGATACCGGTCGATTGCCTTGAGGGGACGGCTCAAGACGAGCGCACCGATCACGGGCACGAGCGAGGGAATGGGCGTCTCGAACAGAAATACCTGCAGCTCGAGCAGGTAGCGACTGATCAGCTGGAGTCCCCGAGCCGGCGTATGCGCCTGTCCCCACGGCGCGGCGTGAAAGCCGAGACCGTGCGCCGGCCCCCAGAGCACCTCGTAGCCGAAGAGGAACGGCGCGCCGGTCGTGCGGGCGTTGACCCAGAGCATGGCGGCGACGGGCGCCGCCACCCCGAGAAGGGCCGCCGTGGCATCCCGCCACCGGTCCGGCGACCGCGCCGCACGGACGACGTACCAGATAGCGGCGGGAGCGGCGAACGCGAGCGCATCGACCGGACGGACGGTCGCGGCCAAACCGAATCCGAGGCCGCTCAGAAGCGCCCATCCCGGACGGGGCCGATCGGCGGCCATTCCACGCACCAGCGCCGCGGCGCCGAGGAGGAGCCACGTGAGCGCGGTCACGTGATTCATGTACGTGCCGGACATGAACGCGGTGAACGGCGCGAACGCAAAGAGCGCCGTACCTGCGGCCGCGATGCGCCGATCCGGCTCCGCAGCCGCCAGCACCATCCCGGCGAGCCCGACCGAGGCGATGGCAAAAAGGGGACCCACGAGCCAGGGCGCGCCGACGCCGACCCCGAGCGCGAGGAGTGCAGGTCCTCCGGGGGGGAACTGCGCGTACAGGCGGTGCCCGATGTCGACGAGGTTCAGCGCGCTGAAGAATTCAGGATGCGCGGGCACCGGCAGCCAGAGATGACCGCTCGCGAAGATCTGCGCCTGGCGCAGCTGGACGATCTCGTCGATCAGGATCGGGCGGCCCCCGAAGACGCTGCGCGCGATCATGGCGTACGCGACCGCCGCTCCCGCACCGATCGCGACCAGAACGGCGGCGTGGTGCCGCACGACCCAATCTCCGGCGCGGCGGGCCTGGGGCGCGGGCCAGAGCCACTCGAGGCGGCGGGACAGGATCGCCAGAACGATCCCCGCTCCGCCCGCGATCGCCGTCCCGGTCAGCCACTCCGAGATCCGATCTGCGTAATTCGGGTCCGGTAACGGGCCGCGGACCCAATTGGCGATCGGGAGAAAGCCAAAGGCCGCCAGTACGATCGCGGCCGCGATCCCGGCAACCGACCACCGGGCAGGCGGTTCGCGACCCGCCGCTATACCGCTACCGGCTCCTCGACCGAGGCGGGAGCGGCAACCTCCCATTCGTTGGCGCACTTGAGGCACCGGCGGTACGCGCCGCGCGCCTTCGTGGATTTGGCCTCTGCGCCCTCAAACCCACATTCGGGGCACACCTCGCGCACCGGCTTGTCCCACGCCACGAAATCGCACGCCGGATAGTTCTCGCACCCGTAGAAGACCTTGCCCCGCTTCTTCGAGCGCCGCGCGGCGATCTCGCCGCCGTCCTTGGGACACATCACCCCGGTCGGCATCGAGCGCGTGCCGCGGCACTTCGGAAAGCGGCTGCACCCGAGAAACTCCCCCGTTCTCCCCGTGCGCTTGAGCATCGGGGCGCCACACTCCGTACAGATGTACTTCGTCGGCTCGGCCGGCTTGCGGTCGCCCTGCAACGGCCGGGTATACTTGCACGTCTTCGGGTGATTCTCACAGGCCAGGAACGGCCCGAAGAAGCCCCCCTTGGGTACGAGCTTGCCGCCACAGTCGGGGCAGCGTTCGTTGGCCAGGCGCGAGAGGTCGTAGGCTTCTCCGATCAGCTGCTCGACGTCGACCTTCGCGAGCGCCTGCGCAAACGGCTTGTAGAAATCCGATAGCACGCGCTGCCAGCTGCGCTCCCCTTCCTCGATCTTGTCGAGCTCCCCCTCCATCGCGGACGTGAAGCCGACGTCGAA
>PLLD01000242.1 GCA_003141205.1 Gemmatimonadota bacterium | reverse complement strand
TGTCCGCCCCGCCGTCCTTGGCCCGCGCGGCGTTGTACACCATGAGCCGAGCGGCTTCGAGCTCGGTGGCAGCCTGCGCGAGCTGGAACTGGATCCCCTGAAACTCGCTGAGCGACTTGCCGAATTGGCGTCGCTCCTTCACGTAGGCGATCGCGGCGTCGAGGGCACCGCCCGCCACGCCGATCATCTGCGCGCCGATCCCGATGCGTCCCTCGTTCAGCGTCTCGATCGCGATCTTGTATCCCTGACCGACCGGCCCCAGCACGTTCCCCTCGGGGACTTCGCACCCATCGAGGATGAGCTCGACCGTGCTGGACGCCCGGATTCCGAGCTTGTCCTCCTTCTTCCCGACGGCGAACCCCACAAAGCCGCGCTCGACCACGAACGCCGTGATCCCGCGGTAGCCCGCCTCCGGGTTTGCGTTGGCGAAGATCACGTAGATCTCGGCCTCCGCGCCGTTGGTGATCCACAGCTTGCGGCCATTGAGCACGTGCAGCGCGCGCTCGCGGTCATGCCGTGCGGTGGTCTGCAGCCCGAAGGCATCGGAGCCCGAGCCGGGCTCGGAGAGCCCGTAGGCCCCGACGGTGCCGGACGTGAGACGGGGCAGATAGGCGGCCTTGATCGCGTCCGAGCCGTAGCGCGCGACGGGGAAATTCACGAGCGTGTTCTGCACGTCGACGAGGATCCCGACGGACGGATCGACCCGGCTCAGCGCCTCGACGGCCAGCGCCACCATCGTGAGCGAGCTATCGGACCCGCCATACCGCTCTTCGACCTCGATCCCCATGAGCCCGAGACCAAAGCACTTGCTGATGAGGTCGGCATCGATCTTCCCAGCCCGCTCCATGGCCGCCACGCGCGGCTGGACATCCGAGACCGCAAACACCGTCACGGCGTCGCGGAATGCGGTCTCTTCTTCCGACAAGCTGGTGAGCGGCGCCCGAAGGAGCGCGGGGGCGTCGGCGGTCGCCATATGGCGAATTTAACCCGAACCGCCCCCGGCCGGACATGCGTCGCCGCACGCCTCTCGGGAGCCATCGGGATTCCAGCAGCAGGTCGCGTCGGCCGCGCCACTCGGCTCCTCCAGCCCCGCGCGCAGGAGGATGAGCTCGGCCAGCTTCTCGTGGACCCCGAATGCCGCCGTCACGCGGTACGTGATGGCGGCACCCGGATGCGCCGCCGCCGCTTCCGCGACCAGCCGCGGAATGTCCCGGGTCGAGTGCTTCCCCGGCGACAGCATATACGGGAACGCGACGATGTCGTCCGCCCCCGCCGCGACGCAATCGGCGAATCCCTGCGCGATGGACGGCTCGGCCAGCTCCATGTGGGCGTACCGCACCACGGCGCGCGTCCCGACCACACGCTGCACGAGATTGGCCATGCAGGCGAGCATGGTGTTCGCCTCTTCGCGCCGCGAGCCGTGATCGATCAGCAGTATCCCGCGCACGCTTAGACAGTAATCGGCTGCGGGCCGACGGAGTGAGAGGTGCTCGCGCCGACGACCTGCAGCGCGAGATCGACCTTGCCGAAGGGGGCCGAGACCTGCACCCCCTGGACCGCCTCGCGGGCGCGGCTGAGCATTTCGCGCGCGATCGCGATCCCCTCGGCCACGGCGTGCCCGGCCGAGCGCTCCTGCGCCCGCCGCATGCGCGTCAGGACGGCGTCGGGGACGGACACGCCGGGCACTTCGTTGGCCAGGAATTCGGCGTTGCGCGCGGACACGAGGGGCCAGATCCCCGCGATCACCGGGATGCGGACGTGGGCGCTGTCGCGCAGGAAGCGCTCGAGCTGCTCGACGTCGAACACCGGCTGCGTGATCGCATACTCCGCCCCCGCCTCGACCTTCCACTCGAAGCGCCGCCGCTCGTGCTCGACGTCGACTGCCGCCGGGTTGATGCCAACGCCGATCGCGAAACGCGTGGGCTCGCCGATCGCGTTCCCGCCGGGGTCGAGCCCGCGGTTGAGGCGGGCGACGAGGTTGGTGAGGCCGATCGCATCGATGTCGAAGACGGCCGTCGCGTCGGGGTAGGGGCCCATCTTCGGCGGGTCGCCAGTGATGAGCAGGAGGTTGCGCAGCCCCATGGCGGACGCACCGAGGAGATCGCTCAGCATGCCCAGGAGGTTCCTGTCGCGACAGCAATAGTGCGTGACCGTCTCGATCCCGATCCGCTGCTGGATGAGAATGCTCACCAGCACGGCGCTCATGCGGCTCTGTGCCCGCGGCCCATCCGGGACGTTGACGGCGTCGATCCCCGCGCGCTCGAGCGCGGCAACGTCGTGCAGCATCCGCGACGCATCGACCCCGCGCGGCGGAACGATCTCCACCGAGCGCACGAACTCTCCCCGCGCGAGCTTCGCGGCCCAGCGCGACCGCTCGGCGAACGGCACCGGGTCGACCCCGACCGATGCGCGCCCGGATCCATCCGCGTGCACGGTGCTCGGAATCGCGGACGGCGGCGTCGACACGTAGAAGTCCGTCGCCCCGTGCCGCGGCGTCAGGGGGCGCACCCCCTCGACCATCGCCCGGATGTGTGCCGGCGTCGTCCCACAACACCCCCCCACGACCTTGGCACCGGCCTGAATGAGATGCCGCGCGTACGTCGCCATGTACTCGGGGCTGGCCATGTACATGCTGCGCCCCCCCACCTCGCGCGGCATCCCGGCGTTCGGCTGGGCCGCCAGCTTCCGCTGGGTGACCGGGGTCATGCGCTCGATCGCCTCGAGGATCGCCTGCGGACCCACGGAGCAGTTGAGACCGATCACGTCGGCGCCGAAGCGATCCAGGGCGCGGGCGATCGCCTCCGGCGCCACGCCAAAGGGGGTGAGCCCATCCACCCCGATCGTCATCTGCGCGACGACCGGAATCGCGGGGTCGACGTCGCGCGCGGCGAGGATCGCCTGCTCGATCTCGTCGAGGTCCCCGAAGGTCTCCAGGATGAAGCAGTCGACGCCGCCATCGCGCAGCGCTTCCATCTGCTCGCGGAAGAGCGCGCGCGCTTCATCGCGGGCGGTCGGTCCGTACGGCTCGATCCGGAGCCCCAGCGGTCCGATCGCGCCGGCCACGAGGCGCGTCTCGCCCGCTGCCTCGCGCGCGAGGCGGGCGGCCGCCTGATTGATCTCGCGCACCTGCGTCTCCAATCCATGCTGCGTCAGCTTCGCCCGGTTCGCGCCGAAGCTGTTCGTCTCGAGCACCTCGGCCCCGGCCTGCACGTACTCCTCGTGCACCGCGCGCACGAGGTCGGGCGCCCGAAGGCTGAGCTCATCGTAGCAGACGTTGATGAAGACGCCCTTCGCGTACAGCATCGTCCCCATCGCGCCGTCGAAGATGACGACGCGCTCGGGGTCGAGCAGCCGCTCGAGCAGCGCCGCGCGGGGACTGCGGGTCGGCGTGGTCATGCCGCCGCGTCCGCCGCTGCTGGCGCCGGGGCCACTGCGCCCGCGGTGCCCGCCGTGCCCGCCGTGCCATCTCCGCGCACGGCGTAGTACTTCGCCTCGGGATGGTGCACGATGAGTGCGGCCGTCGATTGCTCCGGAATGATCTGGAACGCCGACGTCAGCTGCATGCCGAGTGCCTCGGCCGCCGGCAGGAGGCCAAAGAGGGTGGCATGATCGTCGAGGTCGGGGCACGCGCCGTAGCCCCACGAGTAGCGCTTCCCCTGTGAAGGGGGAATCCCCATCTCGCGGCGGATGCGCTGGTGCATCCATTCCGCTGCCCCTTCGGCCGCCTCCACCGCGAGGCCGTGCGCGTAGTACGCCTCGGTGTATTCGCCGGCGGCCTGCAGGGCGTCGACGTGCCGCGTCGCGGCTTCCCCGACCGTCACGATCTGGAATGCGATGACGTCGACGTCGCCCGAGTCGACCGACCGGAAGTAGTCGGCGAGACAGAGGCGCTCGCGCCCGACCTGGCGGGGAAAGGTGAAACGGGCGATCGGCCGCAGCGATTCGCCGTCGCTCTCGTAGGCCGCCGGGTCGTACACGATGACCGCGTTCCCCTCGCTCTGCACGGGGAAGAATCCATATACCGCCTGCGGCACGATCCAGCCCTCCCGCGCGGCGCCGGCCTTCAGTCGCTCGAGCGTCGGCTCGAACTCTTCCCGCACCGTCCGCTCGAACGCGGCGCCCGAGCCGCGCCCGCCCCACTGCAGGCGGTACAACTCATCCAGATCCAGGTGCTTAAGGACCTCGTCGAGCGGCACCTGACGCAGCACGCGCGTGCCGAAGAACGGAGGGCGGGGGATGGCATTCTTGCTCGCCACGTCGCTGCGGGCATTGCTCGCGGTCCCGGCCTCGACATCCTTGCCGACGGTCGTGTGCAGGAACACGTCGTGGCGTGCCTCGCTGAGCGACTTGGCCGCGAACGCGCCGCGCTGCTCGCCATCCATGAGCGCATCCATCGTGGCGAGCCCCTCGAACGCATCCTTGCAATAGAAGACGCCCGGCTCGTACGCACGCTCCCCTTCGACGAAGAGCGTCCGGCGGCCGAATCGCCGGTTGATCGCGGCGCCGCCAATGAGGACGGGGTAGGTGAGTCCGCGCCGATCCAGCTCCTGGACGCACAGGGGCATCTGCTTCGACGTCGAGACGAGGAGGGCCGAGAGACCGATCGCGTCGGCGCCGACCTCCTGCGCTTTCTCGATGATCGTGTTCACCGGGACCTGCTTCCCGAGGTCGTACACCGTGTAGCCGTTATTCGCGAGGATGGTGTTGACGAGCGACTTCCCGATGTCGTGCACGTCGCCGTACACCGTTGCGAGCACGACCTTTCCCTTCGTGTACCCTTCCTTGCGCTCGAGAAACTTCTCGAGATGCGCCACGGCCTTCTTCATCACGCGGGCAGACTTGACTACCTGGGGCAGGAACATCTTGCCGGCTCCGAAGAGATCACCCACCACGCTCATGCCGTCCATCAGCGGGCCTTCGATCACCAGGAGCGGGCGGCCCAGCTTGATGCGGGCTTCCTCGGCGTCGATCTCGATGTAGGTGTCGATGCCCTTGACCAGGGCGTGGGAGAGTCGCTCCTCGACGGTGCCGTTGCGCCATTCTTCGGCCTTCTTTTCGCTGACTACGGCGCCGGCGCCCTTGAGCAATTCGCCGTGCTCCACCAGGCGCTCGGTGGCGTCGGGACGGCGGTTGAGCAGCACATCCTCAACCAATACTTTAAGTTCCGGTTCAATCTCCTCGTACACCTCGAGCATGCCGGCGTTCACGATGCCCATGTCCATACCCGCGGCGATGGCGTGATACAGAAAGGCGGAGTGCATGGCCTCACGCACCTTGTTGTTGCCGCGAAAGCTGAAGGAGATGTTGGAGACGCCGCCGCTGACCTTGGCGTGGGGCAGGTTGGCCTTGATCCAGCGGGTGGCGTTGATGAAGTCCACCGCGTAGTTGTTGTGCTCCTCCATGCCGGTTGCTACGGTCAGAATATTCGGATCGAAGATGATGTCCTCAGCCGGAAACCCAACCTCGTCCACAAGAATTCTGTAAGCCCGCTCGCAGATACGTGTCCTGTCTTCGAACGTTGCGGCCTGACCCTGTTCATCGAAAGCCATCACCACCGCGGCAGCGCCATACTTCATCACCGCTGCCGCATTCTGGCGAAACTTCTCTTCGCCTTCCTTCAGCGAGATGGAGTTCACGATGCCCTTGCCCTGCAGGCACTTCAGACCTGCTTCGATGACTTCCCATTTCGAGGAGTCCACCATGAAGGGCACCTTCGCGACTTCAGGCTCGCTCCCCAGCAACTGCAGAAAGCGCGTCATCGCGGCGACGCCGTCGATCATGCCCTCGTCCATGCAAATGTCGAGGACATTGGCGCCGTTTTCCACCTGCTGGCGCGCTACGCTCACGGCCTC
>PLLD01000216.1 GCA_003141205.1 Gemmatimonadota bacterium | reverse complement strand
TCGCGCCTGCGCTCGCGGCCGGCAACACGATCGTCGTTAAGCCCAGCGAGCATGCGTCGGTCTCCACCCTCCACTTCGCTGACTGCTTCGTCGAAGCCGGGTTTCCCGCTGGAGTGTTCAATGTCGTGACCGGCACTGGCAAGCACGCTGGCATGTCGCTGGTCACGCACCCCGGCGTCGCCAAGGTCTGCTTCACCGGGAGCGGAACCGTGGGTTCCCAGGTCGCCTCCGCAGCCACCAGCCGCCTGATTCCGGTGAATCTCGAGCTTGGTGGCAAGTCGCCGAACATCGTCTTCGCCGACGCGCCACTCGACGCTGCCATCAGCGGCTTGCTCGCCGGTATCTTCGCCGCCGGAGGCCAGACCTGTGTGGCCGGATCCCGGGCGCTTATCAGCAGCGAGATCTATCAGACGGTCGTAGAGCGACTCGCCGACCGGGTGCGGCGCATAAACCTCGGCGATCCGATGCTCGAGAGCACAGAGATGGGGCCTATGGCCAACGCGCCGCAGCTGGCCAAGGTCGAGTCCTTCGTGGAGTCGGGCGTTACGCAAGGCGCGCGCCTTGTGGTCGGCGGACACCGACCAGGTGCACAGGCGCTGAAGGCCGGACTCTTCTTCGAACCGACGGTGTTCGCGGATGTCGACAACCACATGCAAATCGCGCTCGAGGAGATCTTCGGGCCAGTGCTTTCCATGATCCCGTTCGATACTGAGGAAGAAGCCATCCGCATTGCCAATGACACCCCATACGGCCTCGCGGCTGGGATCTGGACGATGGACCTGTCGCGTGCGCATCGCGTCGCCCGACAGCTGGACGCCGGCACGGTCTGGGTAAACACATATCGCGCCGTCGCGCCGAACATGCCCTTCGGCGGGTTCAAGGCGAGCGGCATCGGATCCGAGAACGGCGCTGAGGCCATCCGTGACTTCACGCGCGTCAAGAGTGTTTGGATCGAGACGGAGCCTGCTGTTGGCGATCCTTTTGCAATCAAGGTGTAGGGAGATGCAGCTGGACTTCAGGGGAGCGATTCGCAAGGCACTGGATGACGAGCTGACGGCAGATCCTGCGGTGATCCTGTTTGGCGAAGACATCGGGGCGGCCGGAGGCGCGTTTGCGGTTACCACCGGCCTCCAAGAGAAGCATCCCAATCGCGTGCTCGACACGCCCATCTCGGAGCTGGCGCTGAGTGGCGCGGGATTCGGCGCCGCACTGTGCGGTCTACGGCCGGTGGTCGAGATCATGTTTGGAGATTTCTTGCCGTTGGCCATGGACAGCCTTCTCAACCAGGCAAGCAAGTTCTGGTACATGTCCAACGGCCAGGCGAGCGTGCCAATGGTTGTCAGGTGTGTCGTCGGCGCGGGAGGGCGGTTCGGCCCGATTCACTCTCAGACCCCGATCGCATGGTTCATGAGCGTTCCAGGCATCAAGATCGTCGGGCCGTCAACGCCGGCCGATGCGTACTCCCTGCTGCGGGCCGCCGTGCGCGACGAGAACCCGGTTCTCTTTCTCGAGCACAAACGGCTGTATACGGTGAAAGGCGAGGTCAGTGGCGAGCAACAATCGATCGGCGAGGCGGCAATTGTCAGAGAGGGTGCGGATCTCACGCTCGTCAGTGCCCTGCGGGCGGTGCCCGACTGCCTCGAAGCGGCTGCCATGCTTGAGTCGGCAGGGATCTCGGCTGAGGTCATTGACCTCAAGACGTTGCGGCCGCCCGACATTCCGACGATCGTCAAGTCGGTCAAGAAGACCCACCGCCTCATGGTGGTCGAAGAGGGACCACGCACGGGCGGCTGGGCAGGTGAGATCCTGGCCGCAGTGACGGAGGAATGTCTGGGCGTGATGCAGTCGGCCTGGAGGCTGACGACAGCCGACCATCCCGTGCCGTACAGCCCCGGGCTCGAGGATGCGTTCCTGCCGAGCGCTACCTCGATCGTCGCGTCGGTCACCCAACATATGGCTGGAGGGAAGGTCGATGCGTGAGCTGGTGATTGATGACGTCGCAACCGACACGATGCTCGACCTCTACCGCCAGATGTTCCTGATCCGCATCGTCGAGGACGCGTGCCAGGACCTATACAGCAAAGGCCTGCTGCACGGCACGACGCACCTATGCTCGGGCCAGGAGGCAGTCGCAGTCGGTGCGAACAGCGTCCTGGGACCACACGACCGTGTCGCGTGTACGTATCGCGGACACGGACACAGCCTCGCCCTAGGCATGGACCTCAACGCATTCATCGCCGAGCTGCTGGGGCGGCAGTCCGGAATCTGCGGAGGGCGTGCCGGCTCGATGAACCTCATAGACCTCGAGCACCGGCTTCTCGGGTGTTACGGAATTGTTGGTGGCAGCGTTGCGGCAGCGACCGGCGCCGGGCTCGCCTTTCGCGGCACACAACGAGTAGCTGTGGCCTACTTCGGTGACGGGGCGGTGAACCAGGCCTATTTCCCCGAATGCTTGAACTTCAGCAAGGTGTTCGGCCTGCCTGTGGTGTACGTCTGCGAGAACAACCTCTACGGAGAATTCACCCCGATGGACACGGTGACAGCGGGCACGATCATGGACCGCGTGCGGGCCTACGGTGTCGCCGCAAGCCAGGTGGACGGGATGGATATCCGCGCAGTTCGCACAGCGATGCAGGGAGCACTCGAGTCCGCGCGCAACGGCGATGGCCCTGTCTTCCTCGAGGCGCTCACGTACCGCTTCGCCGGGCACTCGAAAAGCGACCCTGGCCGCTACCGAGCGGCGGGCGAGTTCGAGCGATGGCGCGAACGCGACCCCATCAGGCTCGCACGGGAGGCGCTGACCTCTGAGCTTGGGGTTGCTGAGGACACCATCAAGCAGGTGGAAACCGAGTGCGCGGTTAGGCTCGCGGGCGCCCGAGAAGCGGCGACAGAGGCGCTGTTTCCAGACCCTGGGGAGTCGGTAAGCGAGTTCAAGGCGTAGGACAAACTTCCCGAGATGCCGGACACAGACCGGATTCGCGGTCTGCAAACGGCGGTCGACGCTCAGCCGAAATCGCTGAAGTGGCGGGCTCGGTCCAAAATCGGCGATCGGATGAGCTGGCGGACCGAACCCGAGGAGAACCGAGCCTAATCAGAACCGTCGTCGAGCAGCCTCGAGATCCACCAGCACCGCGTTCGGCTCCCGACTCGGAACGCCTTGCCGACATACCTTTCTCTATGTCCGGGAGCAAAGAGCCAGTTTCGCGGTCGCCTCACGCTTCGGGCAGAACCTGGCCGCCGTCGACGACCAGCGTCTGGCCCGTGACGTACTCGGCTTCCTCCGAGGCGAAGAACAGCATCGCGTGGCCGATGTCTTGCGGCGTCCCGAGCCGCCGCATAGGGATGCGGCGCGTCTGTGCGTCCATGTACTCCGCACCCTGCGCGACCATGCCAGGGGTCACGATGTTGCCGGGCAGCACGGCATTCACGGTGACGCCATGCTCAGCGAGCTCGATCGCCGCTGATCGCATGAAGCCCAAGATCCCCGCCTTGCTCGCTCCGTAGTGCGTGTACCTCGCGATGCCGGTGATCGGACCGGTGATCGACGATGTGAAGACGATCCGCCCGTACTTTTGCGACTTCATCGCGCCTGCGACCGCGCTCACCATGATGAGCGCCGACTTCAGATTGGTCGTCAAGACCCGGTCCCACAGCTCGTCGGTGGTTTCTTCGATCGATGCGGGGGGGTAGATGCCCGCGTTGTGACACAGCACGTCGATGCGACCGAAACGATCGCGCACCGAACGCGCGAGCGCCGCAGAGCTGGTCCTGCTCGTCACATCGGCCTCGAAGAACACCGCCGGGACGCCGAACCGATCCGCGATCTCTGTGGCGGTCGAATGCCCGGTGGTCGGATTGATGTCCGCGATGACCACATTGGCGCGTTCGCGTGCAAAGACCTCGGCGATGCCACGCCCAATCCCCTGCGCCGAGCCGGTAACGATGGCCGTGCGGCCGGCGAGGCGGCCGCCGGTGGCATTCATTGAGCCAGGTATCCGCCGTCCACTGCAATTTCTGCACCGGTCACAAACCGAGCCTCGTCGCTTGCGAGATAGACCGCCGCGCCGGCGACGTCGAGCGGCGTTCCCATCTGCTTCATCGGCGTGCTGGCGAGGAAGCCGTCGGTGGCCCACTGCGGCTGCTCTTCGACCATGGGCGTGTTGATCAGTCCCGGATGGATGGTGTTCACGCGAATCCCCTGGGTCGCGTAGGCGAGGGCGGCACCCTTGCTTAGGATCCGCACGCCTGCCTTGGCAGCTGAGTATGCGGGCGCCACCGCGATGCCAACCGAACCGGCAATCGACGACATATTGACCACGACTCCACCTTTACCGGACGCGATCATGGCCGGGATCATGTACCGCATCCCGTAGAACACGCTGTTCAGGTTCAGGTCCACGATCCTGCGCCACTCCTCGGGATCTACCTCGTGCAGCGAAGCAAAGCTGACCACCGCTCCGGCATTGTTGACGAGCACATCGATTGGGTCGTCACTCATCTCCTTCACCAGCTGCTGCCAGGCACTCGGATCCGTGACATCGAACTCTCGAAACGAGGCCTGCTTGCCCAGGCTGCGGGCGAGCGTTTCGCCCTGGTCTTTGCGGATGTCGGCCGCGAGGACGCGTGCCCCCTCCTCGACGAACCGCTGCGCGATCCCGGCTCCGATGCCACGCGCCGCACCGGTAACCAGCGCGTGTTTGCCCTCAAGACGTCCGCCCACCAGATCCGTCCTCCTTTGTTGCAAACGTTATCAACAAGGTCCCGTCCAGGCTGCCAGAAGCTACTAGACCATACACCGCAATCGTTTGACAGTTGAGAGTTGCTAACATTGGCACGCGGCCCGGTTCCCATCTGAACGGCCAGCGGGAGGTCTCCATCCTGGGCGAAGCTCCGCCGATCTTGACTAGAGTCCACGCCGGGCCG
>PLLD01000250.1 GCA_003141205.1 Gemmatimonadota bacterium | reverse complement strand
ACATCACGGCCCCGACGGCGACGGCCCGCTTGGACGACGCCGCGCCTCTGGATATCGCATTTCAGATGCTCCGCCGCGTGTCCCGCGTGGATTTCGCTCAGTACAAGACCGGCACGATTCGGCGTCGCATCGTGCGCAGGATGGCGTTGCGCGGAGTGGCCGAGCTCGCGGACTACGTCGCCGTGCTCCAACGGGAGCCGGCGGAGGTAGAGGCGCTCTATGCGGACCTCCTGATTTGTGTCACCCGCTTCTTCCGGGATCCCGCCGCATTCGCCGCCCTGTTCGATGTCGCATTCCCCAAGACGCTCAGGCGGCGGCAACGGGGATCCGCCATCCGGGTGTGGGTTCCCGGGTGTGCGTCCGGGGAGGAGTCGTACTCGATCGCCATCTCGCTGCTGGAGCTTCTGGGCGATCGGGTGTCGAGCACGCGTATCCAGGTCTTCGCCACCGATCTGAGCGAGTCCGCGATCCGGATCGCGCGGGGAGGCATCTATCCGGTGAGCATTGAGGACGACGTCTCCCCGGAACGGCTCGAGCGATTTTTCGTCAAGGTCGATCGCGGCTACCAGGTCGCACGCGCCGTGCGCGAGGTGTGCATCTTCGCGCGCCACAACGTGACCCAGGATACTCCCTTCTCGCAGCTCGATCTCGTCAGCTGCCGGAATGTGCTCATCTATCTCGATCCCGCCGTGCATGAGCGCATGCTCGCCATGTTTCACTACGCGCTGAGGCCGGGGGGGCTGCTTTTCCTCGGGAATGCCGAGTCGACGAGCGCCGCGCCGTCGCTGTTTACCCCCGTCGATCAAAAGCATCATATCTACGCGCGCGCCGACGCGATGCCGCTCTTCCCGGCGGTCGATATTCAGATCCCCGCGATGCGCGCGGTGCCGGGCGCCGGCATGGCCGAGCCGATGGCCGGCTCGGTCGGCGCGCCAGACGTGCATCGGGCGGCGGACCAAGTCGTGCTCGGGAGCTACGCGCCCGGAGGCGTGGTCGTCGATGCGACCTACCGCATCGTGCAGTTTCGCGGCGGCACCAGCCCCTACCTGGAGCCCGCCATCGGCAATGCGAGCTTCGACCTGCTCCGGATGACGCGACCCGAGCTCCGTCCCGCGCTCCGCGATGCCCTCCGGCAGGCGAAGGAGCGCATGGACCCGGTTCGGGTCGACGATCTCCCCGTGCACGCGGACGACACCGTCAAACACGTGAGCATCCGGGTGATTCCCTTCCGGACCGGGGAATCCAATGCCCAGTTCTTCGCCGTCCTGTTCGATGCGTCACGCCGCACCGGCCGCGCGCGACTGGCGGCCCCCAAGCCGCGGGCCGCGCCGGGGAAAGCAGGCGCGGCGCGCGTCGCGCGCGCCGACGCCCGGATGATTGGCGAGCTGCGGCAAGAGGTCGATGGGTTGCGGCAGCGCCTTCGGACCATCGTCGACGACAATGCGTCGGCCATGGAGGAATTGCAGGTGGCCTCGGAGGAGGTGCAAAGCACGAACGAGGAGCTGCAGAGCGCCAACGAGGAGCTCGAAACGGCGAAGGAGGAGCTGCAGTCGGCGAATCAGGAATTGACCACTCTCAACGACGAGCTTCTGGCGCGCAACGGGGAGCTCGCGGAGTTGTCCGACGACCTGACCAACCTGCTCGGAAACATGCACGTTCCGGTCATCCTCGTGAGCCCGGACCTCAAGATCCGGCGCTACACCGCCGGGGCCGAGCGGTTGATCAATCTCGCGCCCACGGACATCGGCCGGTCGATTCGAGAGGTGGGCGCAAACCGGGGCGTCGCGGATATTGAGGCTATCGTCACGAATGTGTCGACGACCGCGCAGGTCGAGGAGCGCGAAGTGCGCGATGACGAGGGCCGCTGGTTCTCGATGATCGTGCGACCGTACACGACGGCGGATCGCACGGTCGATGGGGCGGTAATCGTGTATCAGGACATCGACGCGCGGCGCCGAAATGCCGACGAGCTGGACACGGCGCGGCTCACCGCCGATCTCGCGAACCGGATGAAGTCCGGATTTCTCGCCGCCATGAGCCATGAGCTCCGGACGCCGCTCAATGCGATTTCGGGTTATGTCGGACTGATCGCCGACGGTCTGCGGGGACCGGTCACGCCGGAGCAGATCGCGGACCTGGCCCGTATTCGCGGGGCCGGGCGCCACCTCCTCGGGCTCATCAACGACATTCTGGATTACGCCCGGCTCGAATCAGGACATGTCCGTTTCGCGTACGAGGCCGTGCTCGCCGATGACATGCTCGTCGAGGCTGCGGCGATGATCGCGCCCCAAGCCGAGGCCAAGCGCGTCGTGTTCGAGCACGTCAGGTGCAACTCGACGGCAGCCGTCCGCGGAGACCGCGACAAGGTCGTCCAGATCGTCGTCAATCTCCTGGCCAACGCCGTCAAGTTCACGCCGCCCGGCGGCAGCATCACGCTCGCGTGCAACCTCTCCAGCGAGCATGCCGACATCTCGGTCGTCGACACGGGCGTGGGCATCCGAGCCGACGATCTCGACGGGGTGTTCGATCCCTTCGTTCAAGTGGGTCCCACGCTGTCCGGAGCGGACAAGGGCACCGGTCTCGGCCTCTCGATCAGCCGCAGGCTCGCCCGCGGAATGGGGGGCGAGCTGACGGCGCAGAGCACATTCGGCGCGGGGTCGACGTTTACCCTTTCTCTGCCGTTGCAATCCCCGGCGCGACGGCCCACGGACTGACGGCGCCCGTGGCCTGAGCGGCGGTCGCCCCGTGTGCCGTTAGGGCTTGATCTTGTCGACCTTCTGCTCGACGGTTCCGATCGCCTTCTGAACGTGGCCCTTGGTTTTGTCCGCATCGCCGCGGTTCTGCTCCGCGGTGTCGTCAATCGCCTTCCCGACCGCGTCTTCGACGCGTCCTTTGGCGATGTTGGTCTCTCCCTTGTCCTTTTCGCTATTGCCCGTGCAGCCGAAACTGCCGGCCGTGGCGGCGAGCACGAGGGCGGCCCCGAGCGCGAGCGGGTATCGCGGAAAGATTCTATATGGCGGCATGCGAGATACTCCCCTGCGTAGGTGAAACGGACGGACATCCCGCCCGACACACCCCGTAACGCAATTCCCCGGCCAGACGCCGCTACTACTTCTTCTTCCCGCGCCGCTGCTGGTCCGGCACGACGCCAAGCGCCGTCGCCAGATCGATCTGATGGTCCTGCTCCTGCTTCATGATGTCGCGGATGATTTCGGCCAGCGCGATCTCTCCGATCTCCTCGGCCTCGCGGACCCGGTCGCGGTAGTTCTGGATCGTGTCATCCTCGGCGCGCAGGTCGGCCCACAGCATCTCTTCATTGTTCTCGGACACCTCGACGGGCTTCGGAACGTGCGTCGGGTACGCGCCGAGGTAATCGATCTGGCGCGCGATCGCGAGCGCGTGGTCGAGCTCCTGATGCGCGTGCTCTTGCAATTGGTCCGCGATATTCATGTAGCGCGCCGTATCCAGCTTCTGACTGAAGATCACGTATTGGATAATGGCCTTGAATTCGCGCGCGAGGTCATCTTGCAACCCCGCGACGAGCTTGTCCCGGGCGCTATCGGATTTGCCGGTCGCTTTTTTGCTCACGTGCTGCTCCTCAGCTGACGATATCGGGAATGCGGTCGCTCACAATGTAATCTGGACCCGCGATCCGCCCAGGGCGGAGATGATGAAGCCGGCGATGATGGCGGTGTAGAGCCCGTGACGAGCTTGGGGACGAACGTCTCTCCGCTGAACGCGGCCCGTATTCTCTCGCGGAGCGTGGGGGGCGTCGGCGCGGCAGCTGTCACGGGGGGAAAGGTGGCGCCGCCCCGGCCTATTTGCACTCGCACCCGGCCGGTCGGGGCCGTGCGGGCCTCGCCCTAGCTTCTCCCGCCCACCTGCACGAGGAGGACTGTGAGGACTGTTACGGGCCGCCCGGAGGAGGCCCTCCAGCCGTAGGTCCTCCAGGAGGGCCGCCTGCGCCGCCCATCCCGTGTTGCATGCGCGACCGCATCTCAGACTGCATGTCGGCCAGGTTCTTGTCGAACGTCGGCTGCTGGTCCGTCGTCAGCACGCCGCGCAGGCTGTTGAGATGGTCGGTCCGCAGAGCGCGGAACTGGGCCCGCGTCGTCGAATCGGGCGCAGTATCTCCCGGGTGCGACTGCCAAAGCTGCTGCGTCGCGGCATCGTTCGCCGCATCGAGCTTCTGGATCGAATCGCGCTGCGTCCCGCTGAGAGTGATCCCGCGGAAGAGCATGTGCGTGCGATCGCCCATGTGGCCCCCGCCCCTGCGGCTACCACCCGCCATGTGCGGGTTGCGCATTCCGTTCGTGGGGGGCGCCTGTCCCGTCGAGTCCTGCGCCCGCGCGAGCGGGGCCGTGAGCAGCGCCGTGCCCATCGCGTAGAGCACCAATCGCGGTATGCCTGTCATGTCCCGTTCTCCTCTGAATGTTTCGACAGTAGTACGCGACGGGCGGAGCCGGCGTTGCAGTTACGCGCACGAGCGGGCCCCTAGATTTCTGCCGTGGCCGTCTCCTCGCGCGCCGGCACGCGCAGACCGCATCCCACACGGGCAGAGCTTCTCGCCGCGGCGCATCGCACGGTGCCGGACGTCATTGCGCCCGGGCTCCGGATCCTCTTCTGCGGGATCAACCCCGGGCTCTACACGGCGTGGGCCGGCCATCACTTTGCCCGGCCGGGTAACCGCTTCTGGCCGGCGCTGCACGCTGGCGGGTTCACACCGCGCCTCTTCGATCCGAGCGAGGAGCACGCTTTGCTGCCCCTCGGGTATGGAGTCACCAACATCGTGCGCCGCGCGTCCGCGCGCGCCGACGAGCTCACCCCGCGCGAGCTCCGGGCTGGGGCGCAGCGGCTCACGAAGTTGGTCGAGCGCTACGCTCCGCGCTGTGTGGCCATCCTCGGCGTCTCCTCCTATCGCGTGGCCTTCGCCCGCCCCGATGCGGTTCTTGGCCGCCAGCCGGAGCCGATCGGGTCGACCATCGCCTGGATCCTCCCGAACCCGAGCGGCCTCAATGCCCACTACCAGCCGGCGCACCTGGCGCGCCTTTTCCGGGCGCTGAAGCGAGAGAGTAAGAGAGTAGAGAGAAGAAAGTAGAGAGCGAACTGTTGCCTTCGGGGTTTCTTCGGTTTAACCTAGGACTCCCCATG
>PLLD01000149.1 GCA_003141205.1 Gemmatimonadota bacterium | reverse complement strand
ACGCTGCTGCGCTGCTTCAATCGAATGGTCGAGCCACACGCGGGCACCATCGCGCTCGACGGCGTCGACGTGAGTACCCAGCCGGTCGCGGCGCTGCGTCGCCGGCTCGGCTACGTCCCGCAAACGGGAGGACTCCTCCCGCATTGGCACGTGCTGCGCAACGCCGCGCTCGTGCCGGCACTTCTCGGTCAGCGTGATGCGACCGCCGCCGCCGCTCGCGCACTCACCCTGGTAGGCGTTCCCGCCGAGCGGTTCGGCGCGTTTCCACACGAGCTCTCGGGTGGCCAGCGCCAGCGNNCGAGCCGTTCGGCGCGCTCGACGTAATCAGCCGCGTCGATCTGCAGAACGCATTTGACGATGTCCGTCACCGTCTGGCGCTCACCGCGCTCCTGGTCACCCACGACCTCGGTGAGGCTGCGCGGCTCGCGGACGAGATCGTCGTGATGCGGCACGGCCGGATCGAGCAGCGCGGAACAGCGGCCGATCTTCTGCGCGCGCCCGCCACGGAATATGTCGCGACGTTAGTCGAGCGGGCCCGCGCGGCATCGGCCTGGCTGGGCGAGGCCTGATGCGGGGATCGCGATCATGCGCACTGGCGCTCGCGATCGTGCTGGGGCCTGCGGTCGCCGGCACTGTCCGACCGCAATCGGCTCCCTCGCGCCCGATCGTTGTCGCATCGAAGCCGTTTGGCGAGTCGTACCTACTCGCGGAGATGTTCGCCCAGCTGCTCGAGGCCCACGGGATGCGCGTCGAGCGCCGGCCGGGGCTCGGCTCGACCGACATCCTGTTTGATGCGCTCGAGGCCGATGCGATCGACGTGTATCCGGAATACACGGGCACGGGGCTCGTCGCGATCCTGCACGACTCGCTCACCGATTCGCTGGCCGCGTCTCCGCCCGCCGTGTACGACCGCGTGGCGCGCGAATTCGGGACCCGGTTCGGCATGCGCTGGCTGCCGCCCCTGGGCTTTCAGAACACCTACGCGATCGCCGTGCGGCATGAGACGGCCGAGCGGTTCGGCCTGCGCACGGTCAGCGACCTCGCCCGGATGGGCGCGCAGCTCCGCGCCGGATTCACCGCGGATTTTATCGGACGCCCGGACGGTCTCGTCGGTCTCGAGCGCGTCTACGGCATTCGGCCCCGCGACGTCCGCCCCCTCGCGCCGGCCGTGAAGTATCAGGCGCTGGCCAGTCACGCCGTCGATGTCATCGATGCGTACTCCACCGATGGTCTCCTGGCGCGCTACGATCTCGTGACGCTCGTGGACGACCGGCATCTCTTCCCGCCGTATGAGGCCGCTGCCCTCGTCGGGCCGCGCCTGAGCCGGGAGCGGCCCGACGCGATCGCCGCGCTCGCGCTGCTCGCCGGACGGCTGGATGAGAGGAGAATGCGTGCGCTCAACGAGCGGATCGAGGTCGATCGCGCGGATGTGCGCTCGGTCGCGGCCGAGGCGCTGGCGGCGCTCGGCCTCACGCGGGTACTCATCGCGGCGCCGGCCGGTGGACGCTCAGCGTCGTCGAATGGATTGCTCGGCTATCTCTGGACTGACCGCGCGCATCTGGGCGCGCTCGTCGTCCGCCATCTCGTGCTCGTCGGGATCGCACTCGCCTGCGCGGTGTTGGTCGCAGTTCCGCTCGGCCTAGTGCTCGCGGTTTGGCGTCCGGCCGCCGAACCGGTCATCCGAACGCTTGGAGTCATCGAGACGGTGCCGAGCATCGCGCTGCTCGCGTTCATGATCCCCGTGCTGGGGATCGGCGTCGTGCCGGCGCTCGTCGCCCTCTGGCTCTATGCTCTGTATCCGATCGCGCGCGGCACGTACACGGGGCTGCGTGACGCCGACCCCGACGCGGTGGAAGCCGCCGAGGCGCTGGGGGCCACGCCGTGGCAACGTCTGATGCTCGTGCGTCTGCCCCTCGCGACGCCGATCATCATGACCGGCGTGCGTACCGCCGCCGTGATCACGGTGGGCGCGGGAACGCTGGCAGCCTTCATCGGTGCCGGCGGGCTCGGCGAGCCGATCGTCGCCGGCCTGGCGCTGGCCGACACCCGCATGATCCTGTCCGGTGCGATCCCCGCGGCTCTTCTCGCGCTGCTGGTGGATGGAGTTCTGGCGATCGTCGAGCATGGTGTCAAACCGGCGCATCGGCGGGGACGTGGGAGCCGCCGTCGGAGCCGCAGCGCGCCTGCGGAGGCGTGACTCGCGAGCCGAGCACAAGAGGCATTTACGCCGCGTGCTGGTGCCCTGGGGTCAAGACTTGAGCGCCGCGCTGCGCGACCTGTAGGCCGCGAGATTGGCAATAGGGGCCATACCCGGCTGCGGCTATCCGCCGTGCAGCAGGAGCATGCTGCCCATCCCGAGCACCGCGGCACCCAGGATCAGCCATGCCGAGCTCACCCGGAACTTGACGAGCAGCACGAGACTGGCGGCGAGAATCGCGACTGTCATCGCGTCCACCAGCGCGGCGCGACCGAGCTGGACGCTGACCACCGCCATTAGCGCCAGCGACGCCACCGTGGCACCACTGAGCGCCGCACCTGCAATTGCCGAGCGGCGAAGCATGGGGATGAGGGGACCACTCGCGGCGACATAAACGAAAGAGGGCACGAAGATACCGAGCGTCGCCACGACGGCACCCGGAAGGCCGCCCAGGACGTAGCCGACGAACGTCGCCGTGGTGAACACCGGCCCTGGCGTCATCTGACCCACGGCCACGGCGTCCAACAATTGCTGCTCCGTCAACCAGTGCAGGCGCTGCACGAGATCGCCATGCAAGAACGCAAGCAGCACATACCCGCTGCCGAACAGCACAGCGCCGACCTTGAGAAAGACCAGGAAAAGCGGCCACAAGCCGACGATCGCGCCTCCAGCGGCCACCCCCCCGGCGACTATGCCCCCGGCGACCGATGGCGTGGTGAATCGGGGCAATACCGCGACCGCCCGTGCCTTCGACGTCCGCATGATGACGGGAAAGACGGTGAGCAACGCCCCGATGCCGAGCACCGACAGCGGAGGTACCCCGAGCGCCGCCGCGACGAGCGTGCAGAGCGCCACGACGACCATCCACCGCGACTTCAGCGCGGTCTGCGCCAGACCGCGCAAGGCCTGCAGCACTACGGCGATCACCACCGGCTTAACAGCATAGAGAACAGCCGCCACCGCGGGCAGTGCGCCGAAGCGGCGGTAGGTCCATGCGATGCCGGTGACGATCAGGAAAGCGGGCATGATGAAGCACACGCCGGCCACGACCAGTCCTCGCCATCCCGCCTGCCGAAACCCGATAAAGATTGCCAGCTCCGTGGAGCTTGGGCCGGGGATGAGATTGGCAGCGCCGAGAAGATCGAGAAACTCCTCGCGTGTCAGCCACGCGCGACGGCGCACAACCTGCTCTTCCATCAGGGCGATATGCGCGGCCGGGCCACCGAACGCGATAGTCCCCAGCGTCAGGAAGTACGCCGCCAGCTCGCCCAGCGATGCCCGTCGCCGCGCCGCATCGGTACTCGACCGTGGCTGCATAGGCGCTGGCGACGCATCGGACATAGCCCATACGATGGCGCGACCCCATGCCGCTCGGCAACCGCGCGATCATACTTCCGGCGCGCGCGCACTCGGCCTCCGATGCGCTCAGGTGGGACGGCGGGCCGCCGCCCCGTCGGCTCGCCCGTGGCGTTCCCGAATTCATTCGGCACGCCGCGTATTCCTATAGAGACAGAGTCGCTCTCGCGTCCCACTCTCCCTATGCTCCCCGAGCAGTCATGATCCCGTTCTCCATTCTCGATCTCGCCCCGATCCGCGAAGGGGGCGACGCCGCCCAGGCGCTGCAGAATTCGCTCGACCTTGCCCGCCACGCCGAGCGGTGGGGGTACGCGCGCTTCTGGGTGGCCGAGCACCATAGCCTCCCTGGCGTCGCCAGCGCGGCGACATCCGTCCTCATCGCGCATGTCGCCGGCGGCACGTCGACGATCCGCGTCGGCGCCGGCGGGATCATGCTGCCGAATCATTCCCCGCTGGTTATCGCCGAGCAGTTCGGCACCCTGGCGTCGCTCTTTCCCGGCCGTATCGATCTCGGCGTCGGGCGCGCCCCGGGCTCCGATCAGCCGACGGCGCGCGCGCTACGGCGGTCGCCGGACGCCGCCGACACCTTCCCGGAGGACGTCGCCGAACTCATCGCGTATTTCCGTCCGACGGAGCCGGGCCAGGTCGTGCAGGCCGTGCCGGGCGCAGGGCTCGAAGTGCCCGTCTGGATCCTTGGGTCGAGCCTCTTCGGTGCGCAGCTCGCCGCGGCGATGGGACTGCCCTTCGCGTTCGCCTCGCATTTCGCGCCGACGCTGATTCGCCAGGCGATCGAGCTGTATCGCACGGGATTCCGGCCGTCGGAATTCTTGCAGCGATCTTATTTGATGCTCGGGCTCAACGTCTATGCGGCCGCCACGGACGCAGAAGCGCGTCGGCTGTTCACCTCGCACCAGCAGGCGTTCGTGAATCTGCGCCGCGGCCGGCCGGGTCGCCTGCAACCACCGGTCGACCGATTCGGAGACGATCTTCTGCCGGCCGAGCGGCAGATGCTCGACGAGGCCCTCGCCTATGCGATCGTTGGCTCACCCGAGACCGTGCGTCAGGGCCTCGCGACATTTATCGCCCGCACGGGAGCCGATGAGCTCATGATCACGGCCCAGATCTTCGATCACGCGGCCCGTCTGCGATCCTTCGAGATCACCGCTGCGGTGCGCGAACAGCTCGCTGGTGCGGAGTTGCGCACATCTTCCGCGGCGTAAGTCCTCGCATTCGCTTTATTTGAGGGTGGCAGGAGTCGTCCCGCCCCCAACTACGCCACCGGAGATCCGCTCGTGCAAGTGTCGCCCCAGGTCAGCGCCGTCGCGCACGTCATTCAGCTCGCGGTCGCCCCGGTCTTTCTCCTCACCGGTGTCTCCGCGCTTCTCGGCGTCCTGACGAACCGCCTGGCGCGCATTATCGACCGGGCTCGCGCACTGGAAGGGGGCGCCCCCTCGATGCACAACCTCACCCTACACGACGAGCGCGGCGAGTTCCGCCACCTGTCCCAACGCGCGCGCCTCATTAACTGGGCGATCAGTCTCGCCACCACCTGCGCGCTATTCGTCTGCGCCGTGATCGCCGCGCTCTTCCTCGGCTCCTCTCTCTCGATAGAGGTGTCCCGGCTGGTCAGCGTGCTCTTCATCTGTAGCATGCTGGCGCTGTTTTCGGCGCTATTGTGCTTCCTGCGCGAGGTCTACGTCGCAACGAAGGGCCTGAGGCTTGGCCCCCAGTAGCAGGTTGACTGCCGCCTGAACCAGGAGATTGCTTCGGCCCTTCGGCCCTCGCAATGACTATGATCCCGGCCCCATCGTACGCTGAGATTGAGCTGGCCGCCGCGCGGATTCGCCCGCACATCCGCGAAACCCCGGTGGAGGAGAGCGCCGCACTGGGCGACGCGGTAGGGGCACGCGTCTGGCTCAAGTGCGAGCAGCTCCAGCGATCGGGGTCGTTCAAGCTGCGCGGCGCGCTCAACCGGATCCTGACCCTTCCACCCGACGCTCTCGTGCGCGGTGTAGTGACGGCATCCACCGGAAACCACGGCCGTGCGGTCGCCACTGCTCTCACCCTCGTCGGCGGCCGCGGGACGGTGTACCTCCCGACGACGGCGCCCGCGGCGAAGGTCGCGGCCATCCGGCGCTTCCCCGCGGTCGACGTCGAGATCGTAGGCGATGAGTCCGGGGCAACGGAGCGCCACGCGCGCACGGTCGCGGACCGCGCGGGGCGATTCTACGTCTCCCCCTACAATGATCCGGAGATCATCGCAGGGCAGGGGACGATCGGCCTCGAGCTCGCCGCGCAGTGCCCGCCGCTCGACGCCGTGTTCGCCGCCGTCGGCGGGGGCGGGCTGATCTCGGGGGTCGCTATCGCGCTCGCGGGAATCCGTCCGACCACACGGATCATCGGCTGCTGGCCGGAGAATTCCGTTGCCATGTACGAGAGCATGCGCGCCGGCCGCGTCGTCGCGACGGAAGAGCGGCCGACACTATCGGATGGAACTGCGGGGGGGATCGAGCCGGGCACGATTACCCTCGACCTGTGCCGGTCTCTGGTCCAGGAATGTGTGCTCGTGAGCGAAGCCGAGATCGCCGACGCCCTCCGGTTCATGGTAGCGGAGCACCGGATGGTGGTCGAAGGCGCTGCCGGCGTAGCGGTGGCGGCCTTTCGGCGCATCGCGCCGCGGCTCGCGGGCCAACGCGTGGCGATCATTCTCTGTGGCGGCAATATCGGGGGTGACACCCTGCGTGGAATCCTGTCCAGGGACTGGGACAGCGCCCGCCCTGCGACCTAGGTCACGCACGTCGGCACAGCAAATGCATCGCTCGCGGAACGGCAGAGGGTGATTGCGCAGGTCTATGTTCGTGACCCGGTGAGGGATTTGATGCACGAGGAAGCTGTTTTGACGCGCGCGCTGGCAGTGCTCGCCGCGCTATTCGCTATTGGCTGTATGGGTGGAGTCGAGGTGAAGACCGCGGTCGCGCCGGACGCGAATTTCTCAAGCGCCCACAGCTTCAAGTTCCTCAAGTACGCCCCCGGTCACGTCGCCAATCCCGCGGCCTCGGCGGATCCCATGCTCGAAAGCACGATCACCGGGCGCGAGGTGCGGCAGGACATCGCGCAGGACCTGGCCGCGCGCGGTTACACCCACGAGCACGACGCGGCCGACCTATCCGTCGCGTATTACATCGGAGCCAAGCAAAAACTCCAGGTCACGAACTACGACTACGGCTATCGCTTCTGGGGATGGCGCGATTGGCGCTGGGGACGTCGGTGGGGGCCGTGGCCCGATCAACAGGTGACCGAGTTCGACGAGGGCACCGTCGTCGTCGATGTGCTGGATGGCTCGGGCCAGAAGTTGCTCTGGAGAGGGGTCGGCAAGTCCGAAGTGCCGGATGACCCCAGCGACTATGCCAGCGCGCTGAAAAAGTCCGTCAACGCGATCATGGACCACTTCCCCGCGCACGCCTCGCACTAGGGCGCCGGTCTCGGCCGTCCCCGTGTAGCGTGCCCACTGCCAGTTGTCGTGGCGGAACGAGTACGACCGGCTCGACCGGCTCGACCGGCTCGTGCATCCTCCGAGCCGGTCGTTCGTCAATCCCAGGGACCCGCCCGCACACTCGACGTAGAGGGAAGATGTCCAGCACCGGTCGCCAACTGATCGCGTTCGTTCTGCTCTATGGTTGTACGTCCGCTCCGCCAACCGCTGCCAACCAATCGCCGCAATCTGTGACACCCGGCGGAACCGGCGTTCAAGTGCCCGCATCGATGCGGACCTCTCCCTTCAATGTGACGCGCAGCTTGACGGTCCCGGCGGGCTACGGGATCGCGGTATACGCCCGTGTCGACAGCGCGCGCTTCATGATGGTCACCCCCGACAGCAACCTGTTGGTATCCCAGCCGGGGCTGGGGAAGCTCACGCTGATCCGCCCAAACCCATCCGGCGATCCGATCCTCAGCGATTTCGTGACCGGCCTGCGCGCGCCACAGGGGATGGCCTTTCATACGATCGGTGGCACGACCTACCTATACGTGGCCGAATCGAACCAGATCGATCGCTACACCTATGCGGCGGGTGACCTCACCGCGCAGGGACGCCAGGTCATCATCACCGGCCTGCCGGACGACGGCCACCCCGCCAAGGACATCGCGCTCGACAGCAACGACAATCTGTACGTTGCGCTCCCCTCGAGCTGCAACGTGTGCACGGCGGATGTGCTGAGCCTCCCCATTCGCGGCGCGATCTATCTGTACGGTGCGGACGGATCGAACGGGCGCCTGTTCGCGCAGGGAATTCGCAACGCCGAAGGGCTCGCGATCCTGCCGGGCACAACGACGCTTTGGGTCGCCGTCAACAATCGCGACAACGTCCCGTACCCGTATCAGGACTCGACGGGGCAATACGGACAGGTCATTCAATCGTACGTCGACAACCATCCCGCGGAGGAGTTCATGCCGGTGCGCGACGGCGGGAACTACGGGTGGCCGTACTGTAATCCAACCCCCGATACGCCAGCGGGCTACGATAACATGCCCTTCGATCGCGCGTACGACATGAATGCCGATGGCCACGTCGACTGCTCGACAATGGACACCGTCGTGAAGGGGTTCCAGGCGCATTCCGCGCCGCTGGGACTCACGTTCCTGCAGGGATCCGCGGCGCCCGCCGCCTATCAGAACGGTGCGGTCATCGCGTTCCATGGGTCGTGGAATCGGGCGACCAAGACCGGATACAAGGTCGTGTACGTCCCCTTCGCCGGATCGGTCCCGGCCCCGGGTGCGCCCACCGATCTCGTGGCGGGGTGGGCCACGGGCACTTCCGAGTGGGGCCGCCCGGTGGATGTCGTCGTGGACCCGCACGGGAGCTTCTTCATCGCCGATGACCTAAGCGGCACGATCTACAAGCTGACGCACTAACGCGCCGGATCGGCCGTACGGTGGTTCCTGCGGCCGGAGTTCTGTACATTCGCTAGGGATGAATCCGCGCCATGCGAGCGCCGCGTACCTCTCGGCGGAGGACGACGACCCACATCTGGTGGAACGCATGCGCGAGGGGGACGACCAGGAATTGGGGCGGGTCTACGATCGGTGGTCCCGTGCAGTGTACGCGCTCGTCTCGCAGCTCCTGCGCGATCCGGACGACGCCGATGACGTTCTCGAAGAGACGTTCTATCAGGCGTGGCGGCACGCGGGACGGTACGACCCGTCGCGCGGCGCCGTGTCGACCTGGTTGCTGACGATCGCCCGGACCCGCGCCCTCGACAGGATCCGCACGCGCCAGCGCCTGCGCGAGGAGCCACTCACACCGGGACACGATGGGGAAGATCTGGCCGAGCGCGCGGGGCGGACGGCGGTCGCGGATCCGTCCGCCGGCCCGGAGGAGCAGGAGCGGCGCGAGCACGTGCTCGCCGCGCTGGGGACTCTACCACCGGAACAGCGGCAGGTCGTCGAGCTCGCGTATTTCGCGGGGTTGACTCAGATCGAGATCGCGGCGCGCACGGGACAGCCGCTGGGGACGGTCAAGACACGCGTGCGTCTCGCGGGACAGAAGCTGCGAGAAAAGCTTGGCGAGTATTACCGAGGCCGGGAAGCACGATGACGCGCCCACTCAATCACGATGAAGCGAGCGAGGCGCTCGCCGCCGCCGCACTCGATGCCCTTGACGGGGACGAGCAGGCGGCCGTTCTGCTCCATGCCGAGGCGTGTCCGATATGCGGTCCGGAGCTGGCGGCACTGCGCGACGCCGTCGCCAATCTGGCAGCGGCGGCGCCGCTGCCAGAAGGGGAGATCGATAGCCGACTCGCGCGCGCCAGAACGCGGCTGCTCGCCCGCGTCAATGCCGACCATGCGGACCGACCCGCCGGCGCCCCCGAAACGGCGCCGGGGGTGCGTCCGCTGATGATCGCTCGGCCCCGCGGTCGGTTCTCGCTCACGCCGTGGGTCTCCCTCGCCCTCGCGGCGAGCGTGGCGGGGGTCGCCGTTCTCCTGCGCGACCGCGCCGCGCTGGAGCGACAGGTCGCGGCCGCGCGCGACTCGGTCGGGACCCTTGCCGCGACGCGCGCGCAGCTCGCGGAGCGCGACAGCCTGGTCCACCGGCTGACCGGCCCCGAGACCGTCGTCGTGGCCCTTGCGGCCAACCGCGGTCCCGCCGCCTCGGCGCTCATGTTCTGGGATCGGGGGGCCAATTCGTGGACGATGTTTGCCCGGGCGGTTCCGCCGCCGCCATCGGGGAAGACCTATCAGGTGTGGCTCGTGACGCCAACGGCCAAGATCAGCGCCGGGACCTTTACCCCCTCCCCGTCGGGCGACGCGGTCGTGACGGCCACCTATCCACTCGACCGGGATTCGCTCCGTGCCGTTGCCGTCACGGAGGAGCCGGCCGGTGGGGTGCCGCAGCCGACGGGTCAGCTCGTGATGGTCGGCCAAGCCAAGTAGGGCGGCCCTCGTCGTGTCGCGGGCATTCGTCACGGAGGATGCTGGCGACGGCGGTCCGATTCGCGATTTCGGACTGCCGCCGCGCGATGATCCAGGCTACGACGCGGCTGCCGCCGGCGTACTCCTCGAGGCCGCGCGGGAGGGGGATACCGGCGCGGCGGAACAGGCGACGGGCTATTACTGGGGCGAGCCGCGGTTACGGGATGAAGTGGGCCGCATCCTCGAACGGGCCCGCGGGGCGCGCGACGAGCGCCTCATTCAGCTGGCGGAGAGGTTCTTACGGTAACGCGGTGCCGTCGCGCCGACCGGCGCGGGTGGCGCCTGGTACAGTAGCGTGTAGGTACCGGTAGCGTGTAGGTACGGTGGCGTGTAACGGTAGAGACGGAGCCGCCTGGGGGCCGGGACGCGTGCGATTGCCGCGCCCGGCCCCTCCAGTATCGTGGCCTAAAAGTTCTCGTGTCTGTGAATCGAGGTCAGGACATTGCCGGCGCAGGCGCCTTCCGCGCGAGCGCACCGGCGAGGGCCTCGGACACATACCCAAAGATCGCCCCGGCGACCAAGGCAACCGCAATCTTGCCCAGCGATGCGACATCGGCCGATGCACCAGCGCCGACAGTTGTCGCGGCGCCAATGAACGCTCCAGGGATGAAGCTCAGGAAACTCACCTTCGACTGGAGCACCATGGCGAAGGCAATCACGCCGATCATGACGCACAGGATCGGTGTACCCCCACCCATCTTCGTCACGACGCTAATGGCGATAAACGCCCAGACCAGCCCCGACAGAGTCGAGCCAAGGGTCTTGATCAGCCCGTCGGTCTTACCGCCCGCCGCGAAAAAGGTCCCCCACGCGACGATCCCGACCCATACCGGCAATGCGGCGACGCCGACTGCAAGGTAGGTCCACGCTGCGATGAGCACTCCGATGCTAAGGGCGAGTGCCGTCAACATGTCCATTGCGACTGCCTC
>PLLD01000215.1 GCA_003141205.1 Gemmatimonadota bacterium | reverse complement strand
GGGTCCTCGATCACCTCGAGCCCCATGAGGGTGGCGATCTTCCCCACTTTGACCTGTACGCCGTTCCCATTCGGCGTGGGGATGTTGAGGGTCACGTACAGCTGCGTCATGTCCCCCTGGTTACCGAGGCTGAATCCGCCCGACTGCAGAACGGACGCGTTTTGCCCGAAGAGCAGGTCGGCGTGGACTCCCGCGTCCCACTTGGTTGCGTCGTACGGCTTGTCGATGACCAGCTTGAGCGCGTTCAGGCTGAACTGGTCCTGAAAGCGATCGTACAGCCGCCCGTTGACCGTGCGCCCCGTCGCTTCGCTCGACCAGGTGTACGACCCCTCGCCGTATCCGCTGATCTTGAGTCCCGCCAGCGCGGTCTCGATGTGATTGATCACCGTCGGGGCCGCCGCCTTGGTCGTATCGGCCGCCTTGGTGCTGTCGGTACCTTTCTTGGTGCTATCGGCGGCGGCCGGCGTCTTCGCCGAGTCGCTGGGCGAGCCGCCTTGAGCACGCGCCAGCGTGGGAGGGATGAGGATCAGGAGCGACGGGACGACGAATGCGCGGACGAGAGAGTGGGGGCACATCCAGCACTCCTTGTGCGAGGGAATGGCGCGGCACCGCGGCGGCGACAGAGGGGAGCAAGAACCAGGGACGAAACCGAGGGCGTCCGGCGCCGCGAACGCTCCGCAGCAGCATGTCCGTCCCGCTCGTTATATACACCAGTCCGATGATCGTTGTCAATATAGCTTGGCAATTTATGCATTTTTCTTATGACAAGATGCCGTTTCTTTGCAATTTTTTTATTGATTGTTCAATGTTTCTGGCATGTTTTGCAATTAGTTTCGGCGAGGCGACTTAGGTTGATGTACGGAACGGGTGGCGCTAAGGGGCATGGGACAGGTTGGACGCGCCGGTGTTCGCGTCGCATCTTCGCTGCATCCTGGCGACCCCTGTCCTCACCGACGCGCCTGTCTTTGGACGCCGACTCCGCGCGTGGTACCGGCGCCACCATCGGGATCTTCCCTGGCGGCATAGCCGAGACCCGTACCATGTGCTCGTGTCCGAGTTGATGCTGCAGCAGACGCCGGTGGCGCGCGTCACGCCGAGATACGGCGAGTTCCTGGGCCGATTCCCGACGCTCGAATCCGTGGCGCGCGCCCGGCTCCGTACCGTGGTGGGCGCGTGGGACGGGCTGGGTTACTACGCGCGCGCCCGCAGCCTGCACAAGCTGGCGCGAACGGTCGTGCACGAGACGGCGCGCGCGCGATATGGCTCCGCGGGGTGCGCTGCGTCTGTCCGCACGGCGACACTCCCGGCGGAGCCCCGCGCGCTCGAGGAGCTGCCGGGAATCGGGCCCTACACGGCGGCCGCGGTGGCGTGCTTCGCCTTTGAGGTGGCAGCGCCCCTGGTGGACACCAACGTGGCCCGCGTGCTCACGCGCGTCTTCGCGCCCGGAGTGGACCCGCGCACGGCTGCCGGCCGGCGAGCCGCGTGGACGATAGCCCGGGCCACGTTACCGCGACGCGGCGCGGCGGCCTACACCCACAATCAGGCGCTCATGGAGCTCGGCGCGCTCGTGTGCACGGCCCGCGTCCGACATTGCGGGCACTGCCCCGTCCGCGGCTGCTGCCGCGGAAGAGAGGAGAAGAAAGAAAGGAGAAAGTAGACTCCACTCTCTCATTTCTCGGCAGTCGTTGCGAGCCCGCGCAGCGCGCGCAGCAATCTCGCGTCCCTTCCCTCTCGCTGTCAGTTCCGCGCGGGCGTCACGATCACCTTCGCCAGCGTACTCGCATATGGCCGCTCGGCCGAGCCGACGTACAGCTGCCGGGGCCGCGCGATCTTCTGCTCCTTGTCGAGCAGCATCTCCTCCCACTGCGCGAGCCAGCCCGCGGTGCGCGCGATCGCGAACAACACCGTGAAGAACGACGTCGGGAATTTCATGGAGCGATAGATCAGCCCCGTATAGAAGTCGACGTTCGGGTACAGCTTTCGCGATATGAAGTAGTCGTCCTGGAGGGCGATGCGCTCGAGCTCGAGTGCGATCTCGAGGTCCCGATCCATTCCGACGGAGGCCACGACCTCGTCGGCGAGGTGCTTCACGATCTTCGCACGCGGATCGTAGCTCTTGTACACGCGGTGCCCGAACCCCATGAGCCGGCCGGATCCCTTCTTCACCCCCTCGATGAAGGCCGGTACCCGCTTCGGATCGCCGATCTCCTCGATCATCCGCAGAACCGCCTCGTTCGCCCCGCCGTGCAGCGGGCCGTAGAGCGCCGCGATCCCGGCCGCGACCGCGGAGTAGGGATCGACCTGCGATGATCCGACCGACCGGACGGCGCTCGTCGAGCAGTTCTGCTCGTGATCCGCGTGCAAGATGAAGAGGATCTCGATCGCGCGCGTGAAGGTCGGATTCGACTTGTATTTCGGCTGGCTCATGCGCGCGACCATCGACAGGAAGTTCTCGCTGTAGGAGAGCTCGTTGTCGGGGTAGACGAAGGGCAGCCCCTTCATATGGCGATAGATGAACGCCGCGATCGTCGGCACCTTCGCGATCAACCGGATGACCGAAATGTCGCGCTGGAGCGGATCGAAGATGTCCTTGGCCGCCGGGTAGAACGACGACAACGCGGCGACGGCGCTGCACAACATCGACATCGGGTGCGCGTCGTATCGGAAGCCTTCGAGAAATTTCTTGAAGTTCTCGTGCACGTAGGTGTGGTACGTCACCTCGTGCACCCACGCGTCGTACTCCGTCTGCGTCGGGAGGTCGCCGTGACGGAGCAGCCACGCGACCTCGAGGAAGCTCGCCTTCTCGGCGAGCTGCTCGATCGGATACCCGCGATACCGCAGGATTCCGCGATCGCCGTCGATGAAGGTGATCTTGCTGCGGCACGCCGCCGTATTCAGGAACGCGGGATCGTAGCTGAGCAGCCCCTGATCGTCGGGGCCGCTCTTGATCTGCTTGAGATCGTTGGCCCGGATCGCGCCGTCCACGATCGGGATCGTGTAGCTCTTTCCGGTACGCGTGTCGCGTACCTCCAGCGCCGGTGGCGCGGCGCCTCCGCCCGCGACATCCGTTGCAGGCCCGCCCCCTGCCGTCATCGTATCGGCCATACATCACTCTCGCCGCAAAGGTCCCACGCCAAAGCTAGCGCTTTGGCGAGAGAGTAGAACCGGGGCGCCCCTAGGCCGCGCCGGTTCTGTGCTCGAGCTCTTGCAGCTGGTGCAGCGTCTCCTCGCCGTAGAAGAGCCGGATGTACCGGGCCTGCTTCGGGGTGAGCCGGCGCACCGCCCAGCTGAGGTGCACGAAGTGCGGCTCGACGGGGGACACGATCGGATGCATCCCGATCTCCTCGGGCAGGCGGTTCGCCTTGCGCGTGTTGCACGGCCCGCAGGCGGTGACGACGTTCGACCAGTCGTTCGTGCCGCCCCGTGACAAGGGAATCAGATGGTCGCGGGTCAGCGCCTCGCGCGGCTTGAGGTCGGCGGTCGAGCGCCCGCAGTACTGACACCGGTAGCGGTCACGGGCAAACAGGAAGGTGTTCGTCACCTGTCGCCGGAACCGGCGCGGCACATGCACGAAGCGCGTGAGCCGGATCACGACGGGACGCGGCAGCGCGAGGCGCTCGGACCGGACGACGCGCTCGGCGTCGGATTCGACGATCTCGGCCTTCCCATCGATGACGAGCCGAAGGGCGCGCCGCATCGGGACCATCGTGAGCGGCTCGAATGACGCGTTGAGGGCCAGACACCCGGCGATCACACGTACCTCAGCCGCCCCATCGTCATCTCGTCGCGAGCGCCGGTTCGGGGACGGGCGTCAACCAGCCGTACGGATCCGGTATGCGCCCCTGCGCGATGTCGAGATACCGACGTTGGATGCTCCGCGTCACCGACCCGACCCGTCCCTCGCCGACGGGAATTCTGTCCACCGACCGGACGGGCGTGACCTCCGCCGCTGTCCCGGTAAAGAAGACTTCGTCCGCCACGTACAGCATCTCGCGGGGGATCGTCTGCTCCCGCACCTCGTGGCCCAGATCGCGCGCGATCCGCATGACCGAGTCGCGCGTGATTCCGCCCAGAATCGATCCCGCCATCGGAGGCGTGCTGATCACGCCATCGCGCACGAGGAAGACGTTCTCGCCACTCCCCTCGGACACGAAGCCGAAGCTGTCCAGCATGATCCCTTCCGTGTACCCGTGCTGACGGGCTTCGAGCAGGGTCAGCTGCGAATTGAGGTAATTCCCCCCCGCCTTGGCCATAGCGGGAATCGTGTCCGGAGCGGGACGGCGCCAGCTGGAGACGCAGACGTCGACGCCGCTGTTCATCGCATCCTCGCCGAGATACTGCCCCCACTTCCAGGCGATGATGAAGGTCTCGACCGACTCCGGCCGGTCATCCGGGAGGACACCCATCCGCTCCCCCGTGCGCACGACCACGGGGCGCAGGTAGCACTCCTGCAGCTCGTTCGCCGCGACCGTGTCGACACACCCCTGGATCAGCGCGTCCATCGAGTGCACCACCGGCATCCGGTAAATGCGGGCCGATTCCAGAAGGCGGCGCATGTGGTCCTGCAGGCGAAATACGGCGCCACCCGACGGAGTCTGGTAGCAGCGGATCCCCTCGAACACGCTCGAGCCGTAATGGACGACGTGGCTGAGCACGTGGATGGTGGCGTCCTCCCATTCCACGAAGTACCCGTCGCGCCAAATCTTCGCCGTACGCATGAGCCCGAAAGCTAATGTGACTGGCCGCGTGCGCGCGAGTCTGCCGCGTCGCGCTCGCGCCACGCGGCCAGCGCGCCCGCGCCGCGGCGCACGCGCCCCGCCAGCTCGGGGTCCAGATCCA
>PLLD01000169.1 GCA_003141205.1 Gemmatimonadota bacterium | reverse complement strand
ACGTCGTGAGGCGCGCCCCCACCCAGTTTTCGAGCAGCCGGTAGATGTTCTCGCGCTCCTGGAACGCCCACAGAAAGAGGGTAAAGGCGCCGATGTCGATGCAGGTCGTCCCCAGCCACACGAGGTGCGATGCGATCCGCGACAGCTCCGCGCCGATGACGCGCAGCACGGTACAGCGCGGCGTGCACTCGATCCCGAACAGCCGCTCCGCGCCCAATGCGAACGCGACGTTGTTGCCGATCGAGTTGAGGTAGTCCTCGCGATCGGTCCAGGGGATGATCTGATTGTATTGCCGGTATTCCCCGATCTTCTCGAAGCCGCAGTGCAGGTACCCGATGTGGGGGATGCAGCGCACGACGGTTTCCCCATCGAGCTCGAGGACGAGGCGCAGGACGCCATGCGTGGCCGGGTGCTGCGGCCCGATGTTGATGAGCATGTGCTGCCCTTCGAGGTCCGGCTCGAGCATCGGGGGTGACGCGACCGCGACGCGGTCTCCGCTTTCGTCGACGACGAGCGGGGTGCGCACCGGATTCCCTTGCGGGTCGACTCCGGAGGTCGAGAGGCTCACCTCGACGGTGCGGGTTGCGCTCATCAGGCTGGTTACTCCCCCGTCCGCTCGCCGGAGCGAAGCCGCTGGCGCATCGCCTCGGGGAGGTCCTCGGACGCATCGGCGATCGAGAGCTCTTCCAGCGAGTAGCGGGACTCCGGATGCGCCGCGAGCGCCTGCCGGAGCTGCTCGGACCGGCTGAAGCGACCACGCAGCGGGAAATCCTTCCGCAGCGGATACCCCTCGTGATACTGCTCCCACATCAGGATCCGGCGCAGATCGGGATGGCCACGAAAGCGAATGCCGAACATGTCGTAGCATTCGCGCTCGAGCCAATCGGCCGCCTTGTAGACGGACCACACACTGTCGACCTCGAGGGGCGCCCCTGCGCCCGCGCCGAGCTCCGCCTTGAGCCGAAGAAAGCGGCGGTGGGGCAATGAGCGGAGATGCCAGACCACGGTCAGTGGCTCCTCGGGATCACGGAACTCTACCGCGGTGACGTCGCACAGATAGTCGTACCGCTGGGCGGGGTCATCGTGCAGCCACTGGACGATCTCGCGGACGCGCTCGGGCGGCAGGACGATGCTCGTCTCCCCCCAGACGACGTCGACGCGCCCCACGGCGCCCGGGAAGCGCTCGCGCAACGCGGCGGCGCTCGGGTTTTCCGGCCCTCCCCGGTGCGGCGGAACGCTCACAGGCCCGAGCGGGTCTGGTTCACCGAGTTGCCGAATGGCTCGGACAGCGTGTCGATCGCGCTCGGCGGGATGTAGAGCTGGCTGGTCGGATCCGGCTCCATCTCGGCCCGCAACCGCGTGGAGTCGGACATGCGCTCGCGCATCACCTTCTGCTGCAGGAGCCGGATCCCATACAGCAGCCCTTCCGGGCGCGGGGGGCAGCCCGGCACGTAGACGTCGACCGGGATGATGGTGTCGATCCCCTGGACGACCGCGTAGTTGTCGAACATCCCGCCGGAGGAGGCGCAGGCCCCCATCGAGATGGACCATTTCGGCTGTGGCATCTGCTGCCAGATCCGGCGGATCACGGGGGCGAGCTTGAAGGGCACGCGCCCCGCGCAGATGAGCACGTCCGCCTGGCGCGGGGAAAAGCTCATGCGCTCCATGCCGAAGCGCGCGAGATCGAAGTGGCTCGCGGCCGTGGCCATGAACTCGATCGCGCAGCACGCCGTGCCGAAAGGCATGGGCCAGAGCGAGTTAGCTCGGCCCCAGTTGACGAGGAAGTCGAGCCGGGTCGCGATCCAGCCTTCCTGCGATTGCGGCTGAAAGGTGGCGAGGGTGCGACCCTCGGGGCGCGCCGTCAATCCCATTGGAGCGCTCCCTTTTTCCAGACGTAGACGTAGCCGGCGAACAGGATCCCAATGAACACGAGCATCTCGCTGAGCCCGAAGAAGGACAGCTGGCCCGTCGGACACCCCCCGTGGACGAGGGGCACGCCGCAGGACAGCTCGCGATACGCCACACCCCACGGAATCATGAATACGGTCTCGATGTCGAAAATGATGAACAGCATCGCGACCATGGAGAACTTGATCGAGAAGCGCTCGCGCGCATCTCCCAGGGGCGGGACACCGGATTCGTAGGGAGTCTGCTTTTCCGGCGTCGGCCGCCGGCGCGTCAGGAGGTGCGAGAGGCCGATGATCATCACCGCGTTCGCGATGACGAATACGATCAGCAGCAACACCGGGACGTAGGCCTTCACCGCCAGGCAGCGTGATGTGTTTCGGACTTCGTGAAAAATTTCACTAGCACAGCATGCGCAAATTACGCGGCGCGCGGGGTGAATTCAACGCGGCCCTAGTGGCTGGGCGCCAGCGCGCCTACATTCGGCCCCTCATGAGCATCCAAGCCGACCGCTGGATCACGCATATGGCGCGTACGCACGGCATGATCGAGCCCTTCGAGTCGAGTCAGGTGCGCGACGGAGTGATCTCCTACGGCGTCAGCTCGTATGGGTACGACATGCGGGTGGCGCGCGAGTTCCGCATCTTTACCAACGTTCTCAACTCGATCGTCGACCCCAAGAACTTCGACCCGCATTCCTTCGTCGAGTTCGAGGGGGACGTGTGCATCGTGCCGCCGAATTCCTTCGCCCTCGCGCGCTCGGTCGAGTATTTCCGTATCCCGCGCGACGTCGTGACCATCACGGTCGGCAAATCGACCTACGCCCGGTGCGGGATCATCACCAACGTCACCCCGTTCGAGCCGGAATGGGAGGGGTACGTGACTCTTGAAATCTCCAATACCACCCCCCTTCCGGCCAAGATCTACGCGAACGAAGGGATCGCGCAGGTGCTGTTCTTCAAGGGAGACGAGCCGCCCCAGGTTTCATACAAGGACAAGAAGGGGAAATACCAGGGGCAGCAGGGCGTGACGTTGCCGAAGATCTAGGCGGCCCGGCGGGATCGGACCGAACCTTGCGTGGGGGGGAGCCCGACTCTCACCCGGACCCGTCCCTCGCGTGGCACAACGACAGTGGATCCTTCGAAAGGGAACGCCGCGTAGCGGATTTCAGTACGCCACCAAGACGGGCACGCCCGCGCGCTCGCCGGAGATCCTTGCCCGGATCGATGCGTTACGGATCCCGCCGGCGTACCGCGACGTCCATATCGCCCCCAGCGCACGCGCCGCGATCCAGGCGTGGGGCTTTGACGCGCGGGGGCGCCGGCTGTTCCGCTATCAGGACGACCGCGGGTGGTCCAACCCCCGCGGGGGCTCGCAACGACGGCGGCGCGCGCGCCGCCGTCAGCCGGGGCCCGTCTCCGCACGCTCCTCGCCGCCGAACCAGACGGCGCGCATGTGATCGCGATGCATGCGCGCAATCACATCGATGCTGATCTCCTTGGGGCACGCATCCTGGCACTCGCCAAAGAGGGTGCAGTCGCCAAATCCTTCGGCGTCCATTTGCGCGACCATGCGGATCACGCGCCGGCTTCGCTCGGGCTGCCCCTGCGGCATGAGCCCGAGATGGGAGACCTTGGCCGCCGTGAACAGCGACGCGGAGGCGTTGGGGCAGGCTGCCACGCACGCCCCGCACCCGATGCAGGCGGCCGCATCCATGGCACGATCGGCAGCCTCCTTCGGCACCAGAACGGCGTTGGCGTCCTGCGCACCACCCGTCGCGGCCGTCACGAAGCCCCCGGCCGCGATGATCCGGTCCAGGGCCGACCGGTCGACGATCAGGTCCTTGAGAACCGGGAAGGCGGCGGCCCGCCACGGCTCGATCGTGATCGTCGCGCCATCGGAAAAGCTGCGCATGTGAACCTGGCACGTCGCGGCGCCGGCCATGGGCCCGTGCGCGATTCCGTCGATCATGAGGGAGCACGCCCCGCAGATCCCTTCGCGGCAATCATGTGCGAACGCGATCGGGGGCTCGCCGCGCGCCATCAACCCCTCGTTCACGAGGTCGAGCATCTCGAGGAACGAGGCGTCGGGGCTCACACCGGTCGCGGGGTATTCGACGATCCCCCCGGGATCCGACGGCCCTCGTTGGCGCCAGACGCGGAGCGTGACGTCCATTACTTGTAGCTCCGCTGCGAGAGGTGCACGGTCTCGAATTCGAGCGGCTCCTTGTTGAGAACCGGTGCGGTCCCCTCCCCCGCGTACTCCCACGCCGCCACGTACGCGAAGTGCGCGTCGTCCCGCAGCGCCTCCCCGTCCGCCGTCTGGCTCTCCTCTCGAAAATGCCCCCCGCACGACTCCGTGCGGTGGAGCGCGTCGAGGCAGACGAGCTCGGCGAACTCGAGGAAATCGGCGACGCGCCCAGCCTTCTCGAGGGCCTGATTCAGCTCCTGTCCGCTGCCGGGCACGGTCACGGTCCGCCAGAACTCCTCGCGCAGAGCCGGAATGTCCGCGAGCGCCTCCGTCAGCCCCGCCTCGGTGCGCGCCATCCCGCACTTCTCCCACATGATCTTGCCGAGCTGGCGGTGGAAGGAATCGACCGTCCGGTTTCCCCGGACGCCGAGCAGGCGGGTCGTGCGCTCGGCCACATCGGCCTCCACGGCCCGGAACGCCGGATGCGAGGTGTCGACGGGCGCGAAGGGGGTGGACGCCAGGTAGTCCCCGATCGTTGCCGGGAGGACGAAATAGCCATCGGCCAGCCCCTGCATGAGCGCGCTCGCGCCGAGCCGGTTCGCGCCATGGTCGGAGAAGTTCGCCTCGCCGATGACGTGCAGTCCCGGAATGGTGCTCATGAGATTGTAGTCCACCCAGAGTCCGCCCATCGTGTAGTGGACGGCGGGATAGATCCGCATCGGGACCGCGTACGGATTCTCGTCCGTGATGCGCTCGTACATGTCGAACAGGTTGCCGTACCTGTCGCGGATCGCCTGCGCGCCCACACGCGCGATCGCATCGGCGAAGTCCAGGTAGACGCCGAGCCTCGTCGGGCCCACGCCGCGTCCTTCATCGCATGCCTGCTTGGCGGCGCGCGACGCGATGTCGCGGGGGGCGAGGTTGCCGAAGCTCGGATATTTACGCTCGAGGAAATAGTCGCGCTCGTCCTCGGGGATGTCTCGCGGCGGCCGCGCATCCCCGATCCGCGCCGGCACCCAGACGCGGCCATCGTTGCGCAGCGATTCGCTCATGAGGGTGAGCTTCGACTGATAGTCCCCGCTGACGGGGATGCAGGTCGGGTGGATCTGTGTGAAGCAGGGATTCCCAAACGCCGCACCGCGCTTGTACGCGCGCCACGTGGCGGTGACGTTGCAATTGCGCGCGTTGGTGGACAGGAAGAAGACGTTGCCGTAGCCGCCCGTCGCCAGCACGACGGCGTGCGCCGCGTACGACTCGATGCGTCCCGTGACGAGATCGCGGACCACGATCCCCCGCGCCCGGCCGTCGACCACCACGAGGTCGAGCATCTCGGTATGCGGATGCATCTCGACCGCCCCGCGTCCGATCTGCCGCTCGAGGGCCTGGTACGCGCCGAGGAGGAGCTGCTGCCCGGTTTGCCCGCGAGCGTAGAAGGTGCGCGAAACCTGCGCGCCGCCGAAGGAGCGATTGGCCAGCAGCCCGCCGTACTCGCGCGCGAACGGCACACCCTGCGCCGCGCATTGATCGATGATGTTCCCGCTCACCTGCGCGAGCCGATACACGTTGGCTTCGCGCGCGCGGAAATCGCCCCCCTTGATCGTATCGTAGAACAGGCGAAAGACGGAGTCGCCGTCGTTCTGGTAGTTCTTCGCGGCGTTGATCCCGCCCTGCGCGGCGATGCTGTGCGCCCGTCTGGGCGAGTCGTGGAAGCAGAAGCATTGCACGCGATATCCGAGCTCGCTCAGCGTCGCCGCGGCGGACGCGCCCGCGAGCCCCGTCCCCACGACGATGATCGGATGCTTTCGCTTGTTCGCCGGGTTGACGAGCTGCATCTCGAACTTGTGGCGGTCCCACTTCTCCGCGAGCGGGCCGGCCGGAACGCGGGAGTCGAGCGGCGTCATCGCAGCAACCCCAGCGCCACGGCGAGCGGAACCGCCGCGAAGGCCCCGGCGACGAGGATCGCGACCGCGGCGGCGCCCCGGCGCTGGAGCGGCTCCGCGGACGGCCGCACCAGCCCCAGCGTGCGGAACGCGCTCCAGGTGCCGTGATACAGGTGCAGCCCGAGCGCGGCCATGGCCAGCACGTAGAACAGCGTGACCGGCCAGACGCGGAACGCGACGACGACGTTGCTGTACACATCGCCGGGCACGAAATCGGGGTGCACCGTGCCCGTCGTCATGTGCAGCAGATGGAACACGATGAAGACGAGGAGGAGCACGCCGCCCCACCGTATCGTGCGCGCCGCGAGCGTCGACACCTGCGGGTCGCGCGTCGTGTACGCGATGGGCCGGGCGCGCATGTCGATGCGCGTCAGCTGGTAGGCCGAGATGATGTGCAGCACGACCGCCGCCAGAAGCACCAGCCGCACGAGCCACAGGAGCTCGCCCGTGCCATGCAGGAAGGCGCTGTATGCGTTGATGCGCTCGGGGCCGGCGAACACGAGGAGGTTGCCCGCGACGTGCCCGATCACGAACGCGACCATGATCAGTCCCGTCGCGGCCATGACGACCTTCTTCCCGACGGTCGAGTGCCAGAAGCGCTCGAGGCGCGTCGTGGGACGCGGCGCGGCGACGCCCTCCGTCACGGTCTCACCTCGGGCGCGGGCACTCAGCTCGCGAGCGCGGCCATGGGACCGCGCACGGCATCCGCGCTCCGGACCAGATCGGCGCGCTCCGCGTCCGTCAGCTCGACCTCGATGATCCGCTCGAGCCCGCGCCGTCCGAGCTTGCAGGGGACGCCGAGGAAGACGCCCGACATCCCGTACTCCCCCTCGAGCCACGCGGCGCAGGGCAGCACGCGCTTCGCGTCGAGGACGATCGCCTCGACCATCTGCACCGCGGCCGCCGATGGAGCGTAAAACGCCGAGCCGGTCTTGAGATGCTGCACGATCTCCGCGCCGCCGTTCCGGGTGCGCTCGACGATGCGGTCGAGCGCGGGACGGTCGAGGAGCTGGGTCACGGGGATTCCGCTCACGGTCGTGCAGGAGAGCAGCGGAACCATCGTGTCGCCGTGGCCACCGAGGACCATGGCCTGGATGTCGCGGACGGAGACGTCGAGCGCGTCCGCCAGAAACGCGCGATAGCGTGCCGCATCGAGGACGCCGGCCATTCCGAGTACGCGCTCGCGCGGGAACCCGCTCGCCTGCTTCGCCACGTAGCACATCACGTCGAGAGGGTTCGACACGATGATCAGGATCGCGTCCGGCGACGTTCGCGCGACCTCCGTCGTGACCTGGCGCACGATCGCGGCGTTCGTCGCGAGCAGGTCGTCACGGGACATGCCGGGCTTGCGGGCGATGCCGGCCGTGATCACCACGACGGACGAGCCCGCCGTCTCGGCGTACGAATTCGTGCCGATGATCCGGGTATCGAAGCCTTCGATCGGCGCCGACTCCCACTGGTCGAGCGCTTTTCCCTGAGGGATCCCCTCGACCACGTCGACGACGACGACGCGACGGGCCAGGGCTTTTTCCGCTATGCGTTGCGCGGTGGTCGCGCCGACGTTGCCGGCGCCGATCACGGTAATCGTGTCAATCATGCGCGAATTTTAGGCGCTCACCCCCCAACTTGCGAGAGCGCGCGCAGTCCTCCGACGCGCATCTGCAGCAAAGCATGTTCCTGCGGCTTGGCCGCGAGCGCCGCGCGCAGATACGGCGCGATCGCCTCGCCGCGCCGGAGCGGCTCGCGGAGGCCGACCTCGTGATCGCCGAAGAGGCAGGTGCGCAGCCGGCCGTCGGCCGTGAGGCGCACCCGGTTGCACGCCGCACAGTAGGTGTGCGTCATCGGCGTGATGACGCCGACCGTTCCGGGCGCGCCGGAGAGCCGGTAGTACGCTGCGGGACCGTTGCCGCGCGCCGGGCCGGCGTCGGGCGCCAGCGGGCCGATCGCCGCGATACGCGCGAGGATCTCATCGCTGGGCACGACGTGCTCCCAGGTCAGCGACCGCATGTCGCCGACGGGCATGAGCTCGATGAACCGCACGTGCCAGGGATGCTCGAGCGTCAGGCGCGCGAAGTCCGCGACCTCGTCGTCGTTGATCCCCCGCATGACGACGACGTTGAGCTTGATCGGCGTGAGTCCGGCGCGCTCCGCGGCGCGCGCTGCCGCGATGGGATCGAAGGGCAGGTGGCGCCGCGCGATCGCGGCGATACGATCGGGGCGCAGGCTGTCGGCGCTCAAGTTCACGCGGTCGAGTCCCGCGTCCCGGAGCGGCCCCGCCAGCTCGGCGAGGCGGACGCCATTGGTCGAGAGCGCGATGTCCTCGATCTCCGGGACGGCGCGCAGCAGCGCGATCAGGCGGTCGAGGTCGGCCCGAATCGTCGGCTCGCCCCCCGTGATGCGCAGGCGGCGCAGCCCGAGAGGGGCGAATTGCCGCACGAGCTCCGCGATCTCCTCGTACGAGAGGATCTCTGCGCGCGGCAGCCACTCCAGTCCTTCGACCGGCATGCAATACAGGCAGCGGAAGTTGCACCGGTCGGTGACCGAGATGCGGAGGTATTCGATCGCGCGGCCGAACTGATCGCGCAGGACGGGGCGGGTGGCATCCGGGGTGCCGGACGCGACCGGAGAGGGAATCGCCCGCCCGGGCCGTACGCGCGCCGCCGTCAGGGCGCTCAACGCGCCCCCTGCGCCGTTCCCGCCTTCGCGGGGTCCGTCCATGACCGCGTCCCGTCCGCGTACCGCTCGCGCTTCCAGACGGGCACGCGGCGCTTGATCTCCTCGATGACGAGGCGCGCGGCATCGAACGCCTCCGCCCGGTGCGCATGGGAGGCCGCGATGGCGACGCTCAAGTCGCCGATCGTGAGCGTGCCGACGCGATGCTCGACCACGAGCCCCGCAAGGGCAAAACGCCGCGCCGTCGTGTCGACGATGTCGCGCAGCTCGCGCTCCGCCATCTCGCCATACGCCTGGTACTCGATATCCTCGACCGCGCGTCCGGCGTTCATGTCGCGCACGGAGCCCGTGAAAAGACAGGTGGCGCCGGCGCCGCGCGAGGCGGATTCCCAGCCGCCGAAGACGAGCAGCTTGGATTTGTCGAGGCCGGGGATTGCGGCGATGGCCTCGGCGAGCGCCGCCGCCGTCTCAGTTGCGTCGGTGAAGCCGCTGGCCGAGCCGTCGAGCGCGACAAGTTCAAACGGCACCTTCTGCGCGACGGTCATCATCACCTGCTGGAGCTTGGCTTTCGGGCCGAGGGCGACGAGCCAGACTTTGCTGCCGGGCTGGTTTTTCGCCAGATTCGCCGCCTCAAACAGCGCGTGGCCCGCCCACGGATCGAGGACGGCGGGCAGCATCATTTCATTTTTCAACGCCGGCCCGGTGGGCGTGGCGATGGGTTCAAGTGTCTGCAACGGATCGGGAACGATGCTGCCGCAAACGACGATTTGGTAGGCTGTGCTCATGCGTTTTGAAATAATCCGTCTTTTCCGGATGATTGGAAAGTTGAAATGCAGTTTGGAATTGGAGATTCAATAAAACGGCAAAAAACAAAACGGGAGGGAAGCGCCTTGCGGCGGCTTCGCCCCCCGCGGAAACGTAGGGCGACGATTAGTGTTTCACTTCGACCGCCGCGCCCATGGGCTGACCGATCTCCTGGAGCGTCCGCACAAACCAATCCGTCTGGATGTTGAACGGCTTGCCACCCTTGATGCGTTCGAACTCAACCGCGCGGAGCTTGCCGCCGCGTTCCTCGTCTTCGCCCACCACGCCACCCTTGCCTGCAAACGCGTATTGCACGGCCTTCACGGCGCAGCGTTTGATGAGCTTGCGGTCGGCAGAGTTCGCGGCCGCCGCGCGGCTGTAATAACCGCTCTTTTGCACGAGCGTTTTTTCCGCGCCGAGCATTTCGGCAAACTGCTTGGCGAACCATGCGCCGACGTTGACCTTGTCCAACCGCACGTGGCCGAAGGCGTCGCGCGGCACTTCTTCGCCGCGGGATTCCAATTCGGCCACGATGGACGAGACGCAGGCGCCTTCGGATACAAACAGGTTCACGCAATCGTGCTGGTCCATGATCTTCCGGAGGCGCGCGGACTCGGCCTTGATGTCGAGCGCCATTTCGGGAATGAAAATGCCGTGAACTTCCCGGCGCTGCCGGCTCAACCCGAGTTCGGGAACGAAATTCATTTCGGCAATCAACTTGCGGTATTCAGCCGCCGTGGCCGCCGTGAGCCAGCCGCAGTTGCGGCCCATGACTTCGTGGATGATGAGCATGCGCGGATTCGCATTGTGCTCGGCCACCACGTTGGCGAAGTAATGCGCGCCTTCTTCGGCCGCCGTCCACGCGCCCAGACTCTGGCGGATCGGGATCACATCGTTGTCAATCGTCTTGGGCATGCCCACGACCGTGAGATCGTAGTTGTTTGTCTTGAGAAATTTCGCGAGATCAGCCGCAGCGGTGTTGGTGTCGTCGCCGCCGATGGTGTGCAGCACGTCCACGCCGTCCTTGACCAATTGGTCGGCGGCCACTTTCTGCGGGTCCTGGCCTTCCTTCACGAGACCGCGCTTCACGCAGTCCTTCACATTGGTGAGTTTCACGCGGCTGTTGCCAATGGGGCTGCCGCCGTGTTCCACGAAAGCCTTCCAGTTCTTTCGCACTTCCGGTGTCACTTTGAGACTGTTGCCCTGCAACAGGCCCATGTAACCGTTCACGTAGCAAATAATCTCCGCCTCCGGGGCTTTGCGGGTGTAGGTTTCAATTAAATATCCGATGGAGGCACTCAAGCACGGGGCCAGTCCGCCTGCCGTCAGGATTCCGACTTTCTTCACATTTTTTTTCATAATTATTAATCAAGATTGCAGCTCTTCCGGCCATGAAAACCATGCAAAGGAGCAGCCTTTGGCAAGCGCCCGGAAAAGTGCGGTCAACAGCATGGTGGGTTTGAAACCCTGCCAGTTGCACCGTTTATCTGCGGACAGGATGATACACAAAATCGTCTTAAGTTCAATTACAAATCCGGCGTTGAGTTAAGAGATTTTCTGCACACGGCACGGTGACGCAGCTGTTGGCGCCAGTGAATGACAGCGCGTAACCCGTGCCGGCGCGGAAGGCGACGGTCATCTTTGAGGCCGGAAAGTGCGTGCAACAATTTCCCGAACCTCGGCCAGCCACTGTGCCCGCTGCTCTGGCGTGCTGGTGATGACGACTGAAAATGTCCGGCGCTGCACGTTTTTCACGCCGCACAAATCGAAAACGCATCTCTTCCAAAGCGTTTCCAGCGGATCGCCAAAAACCGCTCGCTCGCGGTCGTCCGCCGTGTTGGCCGTGTTGAAAACAATCGCCGCCTTCGCGTTGAGCAGGCCGACGGGCACGCCTTCGCCCTTGTCGTTGGCCACAAAACGATAGGCAACTTCCATCCGCAGCACGCGGTCAATCCAGCCCTTGAGGATGGCCGGAGGCATGCCCCACCAGTTCGGATGCACGAT
>PLLD01000276.1 GCA_003141205.1 Gemmatimonadota bacterium | reverse complement strand
CACGGGATGGTTGCCGCCGTGGTGTCCGAAGGGGAGCTTGAGCGTCGCGGCCCCAAAGGTCAGGCCCAGCAGCTGGTGCCCCAGGCAGATCCCGAAAATCGGGATCCCCCGCTGCGCGATGGTCCGGATCGCCGTCGGCGCGTACGCGACGGCCGCCGGATCTCCCGGCCCGTTGGACAGGAAAACGCCGTCCGGCTCACGCTCGATGACCGCCTCCGCCGGCGTCGCGGCGGGGACCACCGTCACTCGGCAATCGCGACCGTCGAACAGACGCAGGATGTTCCGCTTGATCCCGTAGTCGTACGCGACGACGTGGATCGGGGCCGTCGGATTGCCCCAGACGTACGGCGTCGTGGTCGAGACCCGAGTTGCGAGGTCGAGCCCCTCCATCGACGGACACGCATCGAGCATCGCGCGCACGGGATCGGACAGCGCCAGCCCCGAGGCAATGACGCCGCGCATCACCCCAGCAGACCTCAAGTGACGCGTTAGGCGTCGCGTATCAACGTCCGTAAGAACAGGAACATGGGATTCATCCAGCCATGCGCCAAGCGACCTCGTAGCGCGCCAGTTTGAATACGTCGGCGAGAGCTCGCGGACGATGACGCCCGCGACCTGTGGGGTGTCGGACTCGCCATCGTCGTCGTTGACACCGTAGTTGCCGATCTGGGGGGCGGTCATGACGACGATCTGTCCGCGATAGGAGGGGTCCGTGAAGACCTCCTGATAGCCGGTCATGTTCGTCGTGAAGACGACTTCGGCAACTGCGGGCGCGGCGGGAGCGGCGAGCTGGCCGCGAAAAAGGGTTCCGTCCTCGAGGAGGAGGAACCCTGGGGTGGACGGGTGCCGGATCACGGCGAGCCGATCAGTGTTTGGGCGCCGGAGCGGGCGTGGTGGGAGCAGCGGTGCCCGGAGCGGGCGTGCGGGTCGTCGGGCTCGGGGCCGACGACGTCGGAGGGCTCGCGGGGGGGGCGGTCAGCGGCTGAAGCGGAAGCGCGGGCGCCGCCTGCGTCGGCGCGGTCGCCGGCGCACGGGTGAAGGGCTGATCCAGCACGGAGTGTGGTGCGCGCGTGCGGCTCGACGCGATCTGCAGCACGAACGCAATACCGAGAAAGATTCCGGCGGTCCACCACGTGATGGTCGTCAACAGATTTCCCGCCTGCCGAGTCCCGATGAGCGAGTCCGTCGAGGAGCTCACGCCGCCGAAACTCGCGGCCATCCCGGCGCCCTGGCCGCTCTGCAACAGGATCGCGGCGACGAGAACCAGGCTGTCGACTATCAGGAAGACGAGCAGAAGGGTCGTGAGCATCGCGGGGAGTAAGCTAATACGCATCGGCGTCACCCGACCAGCGGGCGAGCGCTCGCTCATATTTCCGGCATGGCCGTGGCGAATTCCGCACGCGACGTCGGCGTGGTGATCGTGGCGGCCGGTGCCGGCACGCGGGCGAGCGGAGCGGCCGCGCCGGAGCTCAACGCGCCGGAGCTCAACGCGCCGGAGCTCAAGCAGTTTCGCTGGGTTGGCGGCAAGCCGATGCTGCTGCACAGCGTTCAGCGCTTCCAGGAGCGCCCCGACGTCGCGATGGTCGTCTGCGTTCTGCCACGCGCCTACGTCGGCGATCCTCCCCCGTGGCTCATGCAGGCCGACCTCGATCGGCTGCTGATCTCGGTCGGCGGCCCCACGCGCCAGGACTCGGTGGCGAATGGAGTGGCCGACCTCCCCGGAGAGGTCGAGATCATCGTGGTCCACGATGCGGCGCGCCCCCTCGTCTCCGCGGCAACGATCGACGCGGTGATCGCCGTCGCGCGGAGCGGTCGCGGAGCGGTCGCGGGACTTCCCGTGGTGGACACCCTCAAGGAGGTCGGAGCGGACGGCGCGATCGCACGCACCGTCGAGCGCACGGGATTGTGGCGCGCGCAGACCCCGCAGGCCTTTCCGAAGGCGGCCCTCCTCCGCGCCCACGATGCCGCGCGGCGCGATCGCGTCTCCGCCACCGACGATGCCGCGCTGTGCGAGCGGATCGGATTTCCGGTCGTCGTCGTGCGCGGGAGCGAGCGGGCGATGAAGATCACGGATGAGGCGGATTTCGCGCGCGCCGACGCGCTGGCGCCCCTGCCCGAATGATCGGTCGCGCCGTCGCGGCCGGCATCCTCCCCTTTCGCACGCCTCTGGACGTCACCCGCGCCATTCCGGCGGCCATCGCACAGCTCCGCTCGGGCCGTCTCGTGGCCCACCCGACAGAAACCGTGTACGGAGTGGGCGGCTCCATCGAGTCGGCCGGCCTGGCGGCTCTCGCGCAAACCAAGCCACGCGATGCAAAGGGTTTTGTTGTACTCATCGCCGGCCGCGCGATGCTCCCGTGCATCGCGCCGGGCGTCGAGCTGGCCGGAGCGGCCGCGCTGCTGGCCGACCGGTATTGGCCGGGACCCCTCACGCTCGTGCTGCGGGCGCCCGCAGGCTCCGTTCCCGACAGGCTGCGCGGACCGGCCGCTCCGGACGGGAGCCCCGGAGGCATCGCCGTCCGCTGGACATCGCATCCCGGGCTCCAGCGGCTTCTACTCGCGTATGGCGCGCCGCTCACCTCCACCAGCGCCAACGCGCCGGGGGTACCGCCCGCGCTCACGGTGCAAGAGATTGCGGCAACGTGGCCTGACGCCATCGCGCGCGGGGAGCTCTGCATTCTGGATGGGGGCGCGCTCCCTCCGTCTGCGGCGTCGACGGTCGTGGACTGCACGGGGACGCGGCCGCGCATCCTCCGGGCTGGCGCGATCGGACAGGTCGCGCTCAAGTCCACGGTGCCGCATCTGATCGGGGTGGAGTGACGATGCAGATCCTGTTCGTGTGTACCGGCAATACGTGCCGCAGCCCGCTCGCGACGGCGATCGCTCGCCGTACGGCGGACGAACGCGGCCTGACGGACCTCGTCGCCACGAGCGCCGGCACGAGCGCCGCGGAGGGACAGCCGGCGTCGGATGGCGCGCTGCTCGTCGGCATCGAGCGACACCTCGACATCGCCGAGCACCGCGCGCGCCAGCTCACGCGCGAGCTGGTCGAGCAATCCGACCTGATCCTCGCGATGGGCCCCCACCATCTCGATCGCGTGGACGCCTTGGGCGGCACCGGGAAGGCGCACCTCCTCACCGACTATGCATCGCATGGCGCATCCCATCGCGCGGTGAGCGATCCCTTCGACGGGGAGCTCGACGTCTATCGCACGACCGTCGACGAGCTGGAGGCGGAGATCGCGCGCGTGATCGGCCGCGTGCTGGCCGAGCGGGCACGCCCGACGCCGTGACCGCACCCCCGGCACCCCCGGCACCCCCGGCACCCCCGGCACCGCCCGCCGCCCCGCCGCGACCGGGGCGGCTCGTGCTTCTCGGCCACCCCGTCGCGCATTCCCTCTCACCCGCGTTCCAGAACGCGGCGCTGGCGTTCGCCGGTGTGCCGCTGCGGTACACGGCGATCGATGTCGCCGCGACGGAGCTACCCGCCACGCTCGAGACGCTCATCGCGCAGCGCGGCGCGGGCAACGTCACGATCCCGCACAAGGAGCGCGTGGCCGGCGCCTGCGCGAGGCTCACCCCGGTCGCCCGGCGCGCGGGGGCGGTCAACACTTTCTGGGTCGAGGACGAGGGCCTCGTCGGCGACAACACCGACGTGGCCGCATTTCACGAGGTCGCGACCGGCCTTCTGCGCGGGATACCGGAGGGCGCACGACTCGCCCTCCTGGGCGCCGGGGGCGCGGCGGCGGCCGTGCTGACCGCGGTCGAGCGCTGGCCGGGCGTGCGGGTGCGGGTGTGGAGCAGATCTCAGGAGCGCGCGGCGCAATTGTGCGCGCGCATGCCGGCGATCGCGACGGTGGCCGAGACCGCGACGGCCGCCGCGCGCGATGCCACGCTCGTCGTCAATGCGACACCGCTGGGGCTGGCGGACGCTGCGGACAGCGTGCCGATCGACCCGACCGCGCTGGTGCCGGGGGCCGCCGTGCTCGATCTCGTCTATCGGACGGGGGAGACGGCGTGGGTGCGCGCCGCGCGGGCGTGCGGCCATCCCGCAGCCGATGGTCTCGGCATGCTCATCGCACAGGGGGCGCTCGCGTTCGAGCGCTGGCTGGGAATCGTGCCCGACCGCCGCGTGATGTGGGACGCCGTTCGAGAGCTCGCGGGAGCCCGACCGGCGCATTGACACCCGAGAACGGCACGAAGAGACTTCGCGCCATGCCAACACGCGTCGGGATAAACGGTTTCGGCCGTATCGGCCGCCAGGTGGTGCGGGCTGCACTCGAGCAGGGCGTCACGGACCTCACGTTCGTCGCGGTCAACGACCTGACGGACACCCGGACGCTGGCCCATCTCTTCAAGTACGACTCGGTCCATCGCACCTTCCACGGCCGGGTCACATCCGCTCCGGACGCGATCGAGATCGACGGCCACTCGCTCCGGGTTCTGGCGGAGAAGGACCCCGCCAAGCTCCCCTGGTCGGAGCTGAAGGTCGACCTGGTTCTCGAATCGACGGGCCACTTCACGGACGCGGCCGCCGCCCGCAAGCACATCGAGGCCGGCGCCCGCAAGGTCGTGATCTCGGCCCCGGCCAAGGGGGAAGACATCACGGTCGTGATGGGGGTCAATCACGACACGTACGACTCGGCGAAGCACGCGATCGTCTCGAACGCCTCGTGTACGACGAACTGCCTCGTGCCGATGGTGAAGGTCATTCGCGATGCCTTCGGATTTCGCCACGGCTCGATGGTCACCGTGCACAGCTACACGAACGATCAGAACGTGCTCGATCTGCCGCACAAGGACCTGCGGCGCGCGCGGGCCGCGGCGGTGTCGATGATCCCGACGACGACGGGCGCTGCGAAGGCGACCTCGCTGGTGATTCCGGAGCTCAAGGGCAAGATCGATGGCGCCGCGATCCGGGTGCCGACGCCGGACGTCTCGCTCGTGGAGCTGGCGGCCGAGGTCGAGCGTGCGACGACGGTCGACGCCGTCAATGCCGCGTTCCGATCCGCCGCCGCGCCGGGGGGCGGTTCGCTGGCGGGGTATCTGGCGTACACGGAAGAGGAGCTGGTCTCCTGCGATTACATCGGCAATCCGGCATCGTGCATCCTCGACGCGAAGAACACGGCCGTGATCGACGGGACGCTGGTGAAGGTGTCCGGCTGGTACGACAACGAGTGGGG
>PLLD01000222.1 GCA_003141205.1 Gemmatimonadota bacterium | reverse complement strand
GTATCCCGACGCGCCTCTCGCGACTCGGCGCGTCGTGGCCCGGGCCCGTGTGACACCCGAGCTCCCGCCGCCCGTCCTCGAAATGCCGCTGGCGGCGCTCGAGACGCTGCGGCCACTGGCGGCGATACCCGGCGTTCCCGAGATGGCCGCGACGCCCACGTTCAGCTCCTTGGCGCGTCGCCTCACGCCCGAGAGGATCGCGGTCATGTCCCTCGCCGATGCCACGCCGCCCGGACTGCAGTCGTTGGCGGATGCGATCATCCACGCCGAGCCGGAAATAGAGCGGACCAACTCGCTGCCGGTCCTGGATGCGGAGCCCGACGATACGCCCACCGATACGGCGGACGCGCCGAGCGGTACGACGACGACGGACATGGCGACGGAGTGGGAGACGGTGGGGCCGGCCGAGGAGTCCCTCGTACCCGCCCTCGTACCTGCCCTCGTACCTGCCCTGACATCCGCCCCGACGGATAGCATGACGAAATGGGCGGCGCTGACGCCGGCCGAGTCGAGGCCCGTGGACGGGTGGCTGGATCCGGCCGCAGGACCGCTGTCCGCTGCGCCGCCCGAGCTGCCGCCCCTCGAGAGGGTCACGCCGGAGCCGGAGATCGGCCCCGGGTGGGGCGCCGAGGCACACCCGCGCATCCGGCGCGAGCCGGAGACGGGTCGTCGGCGCCGGCCGCGCACGGCGCGTCCGAAGCGGTCGACCTCGGCGGCGGGGATCGCGCTCGCTGTGGTCGCGGTCGCCGTGGCGGTCGCGGGGACGGCAATCGTTTTCCGACCGACCTTGCTCAAGCGCCTGCATGGCGCGGCGCCGGTGCAGGGGGCCCGCGCGATGGCGGGGCAGCGCCAGATCCCGCCCGCCGTGGCGCCGTCGGTGAGCGGAGGCGCCGTTGCATCCCCGCGAGCGACGGCCGCGTCGGCATCGGTTCGGTTGCCGGACACGACGCCACCCGCCGTTGTGGCGGTTCCACTATCGCATCCCGTGCCCGCCCACCCCAAGTCGCCGAAGCCGGCACACGTGACGTCGCATGCGGCAGCGCTGGCGCCCGACGGCACCGCGCAGGTTCCGGACAGTACGCTCATCGTCCCACCCGAGCCGGCCGTCATCGGCGGCGCGGATGACGCGACGCCGAAGCCGAACGACTCCGCCTCCAAGTCTGGCCCGCAGGCCTTTCCGCCGACCCCGTAGGCAGGGTGTACCGCGGCTAGGCCGTATCGCTGCTACGTGGTATCGCGGCTAGGTGGTATCGCGGAGCATGGCCATGGGGGGCGCGGCGAACGTATCGCGGGCGCTCAGGGCTCCGACGACGATGGCGAGGGCCGTGACGATCGCGGCGACGCCCAGCACCGGTGCGACAGCGAGCGCGAAGGACGTCTCGAAGGCGAAATGCAGGAGCGCCCAGGCGCCGCCGATGGCGAGGCACATGCCGGCCACGCTCCCCGCGAGCCCGAGCGCCGCGTATTCGATGAGAAGGATGCGGCCGACCTGAGCGCGTGTGGCGCCCAGCGTCTTGAGAAGCACGGCTTCGCGAATCCGCTCGCGTCGGGTGGAGGCGACGGCGCTGAAGAGCACGGGGAGCCCGGCGCCCAGCGCAAATAGCGCGAGAAAGCGAATCGCGAGCGTGGCGCGGCGCACGGTGCGGTCGACCGTTTCGCGGATGAGCGACAGATCGATGCTCGACACGTTGGGATCCCGTTCCACGACGGCCCGCTCGAGATCGGGGACCGCGGACGGGCTCGCGCGCGCGAGCACGACGAATTGGGCCGGTGCGCCGTTCAGGACACCGGTGGGAAAGACCGCGAAGAAATTCGGCTCGAATCGCGCCCAGTTGACCTCGCGCAGGCTCGTCACGCGCGTCTCGATCGGCACCCCCTGCACATCCCATGTGATGCGGGATCCGACGCCGACCCCCAAGTCCTTCGCGACGCTGATCTCGAGAGAGACGCCGGGAATGCTGTCGCCGGCATGGGGTGGGACCCAGCGGCCGGCGACGATCCGTTCCGTCGCGACGAGGGTGTCGCGGTAGGTCGACCGATACTCGTGGCGGACGGCCCAGGGGCGGCGTCCCCGCGCCATGCGGGGGGGCGCCTTCTCGGCGGTTGCGCCGGAGTCACGGCGGGTTGCCGGCACTCCGTCGATCGCGGAAATGCGCATCGTGACGATCGGCGTCTCTTCGACGATCGCCTGCGCGTGCGCCAGGATGACCGAGTCGATCCCCGCGCGCTGGTCCCCCTGCACGTCGAAGAAGAGGAGATTGCCGCGCGATGCCTGGGTCACGGCCGCGAATCGCGCGAGGAGATTCGACTGGACCAGGTACAGTGTGCCGATGACGAAGGCGCCAAAGCCGAGCGCGAGGATGACCGCGCGTGTCTGGTTGCCGGGGCGATACAGGTTGGCGAGCCCTTGCCGGATCGGATAGGGCCACGCGGCACGGACCGCACGGGCCGTGGCGCGAACGATGCTCGCGGCGAGGATCCAGAGCAGCGCGAATACGAGGGCGAGGCCGATACTGGTGCCGATCCCCGTGCGCCAGGTGGACGCGCGCAGGATCACCACTGCGACGAGGGTGGCTCCGATGAGGGCATCGATGCCATGGCGGGCGCGATCGGATCGCGCGGGCGCGGCGAGCTCCGGATCGACGTCGCGGCGAAGTGCGGCAAGGGGCGACGCGCGGCGGAGGCGCAGCAAGGGACGCAGGGCGCTGAGCAAGGCGACCCAGAATCCCAGGGCGAGTCCCGTGCCGATCGCGGCGGGAACGAGCGCGATCGCAACGTCCCCCGGCAGGAGTGCGCGAAAGGTCTGAGGGAGCACGTACTGCACGCACACGCCGATCGCGGCTCCGACACCGGCACCGATGAGCGCGACCGCCACCGCCTGCGTGAGGTAGACCCCTAAGACCTGCGCGCCGGTCGCGCCAAGGCAGCGGAGGATGGCCGCCGTATCGAGCTTGCGTGCGACGAGGGCGGAGATGCCGCTGGCGACACCGATGCCGCCGAGCAGGAGGGCCGCGAGGCCGGCCAATCCGAGAAAGTTGGACAGCGTCTGGATCGTGTCCATCAAGTTGGATTCCGCGTCGGTCGCGGTCTGAATGCGCACGTGGTCGCGGTCGAGCGCGTCGCGGACCTCGCCCAGCCAGGGCTGCGGCGGGGGTGTCGCGTGCGGGCCTAGCGTCAGGAGCGTCTGGTAGTCGGCGCGGCTGCCGAAGGTGAGGAGCTGTGTCGCGGGGAGCGCATCCGCGGGGATGTAGACGCGCGGAGCGAACGACGACATGATCTCGGTGGCCCCCGGTGCGGCGCGGACCGTTCCGGTGATGACGAGCCGCGCGTAACCGAGCGTGATGCTGTCGCCGACGCGCGCATCCAGGTCGGCGAGGAGGACGGGATCGACGATTACGTGCGGGCCTGCGGGGAGGGCGCGCCACGCCTCTGCGGGCTCGGTCGTGACCTGCCCGACGAGCGGGTACCGGGGGGAGACGGCCCGTACCTGGACGAGGCGCGTGCGGCCGGTGCGGCGCGCGCTCGCCATCGAGGGGAAGGTGGTGATCTGGGCGCTGTCGGCGCCGGCGTGCACGAGAGAATCGACGATGAAGCGCGCGCGGCCCGTGAGCGGGGCGCGGGCGGTGAGCGAGAGGTCCCCGCCTAGAAGAGCGCGGGAGTTGTCGCGGACCGACGTGCGGATGTTGGTCGCCAGTGAGTCGACGGCGACGAGCGCCGCGACGCCGAGTGCGACCGCGGACATCGACAGGAGGAGCCGGCGGCGGATCGTGCGGCTCTCGCGCCACGCGAGGCGCAGCAGAGGGGTCATGGGACCAGGCGACCGTCGGCGAGCCGGATGACGCGCTCGGCGCGGGCGGCGAGGGTCGGGTCGTGTGTGACGAGGACGACGGTGACGCCCGCTGCGCGATTGAGCGAGGTCAGGAGCTCGAGCACGCGCTCGCCCGCGGCGCGATCCAGGTTGCCCGTGGGCTCGTCGGCAAAGAGGACGCGGGGCTGATTGACGAACGCGCGCGCAATCGCGACCCGCTGTTGCTCCCCGCCGGAGAGCTGGGTGGGGAAGTGGCCGGTGCGGGCGGCCAGCCCGACGCGCGCGAGCCACTCGGCGGCGCGCTCGGCCGCGTGTGGCGTGCCGCGCAACTCGAGGGGCACGGCGACGTTCTCGATCGCGGTGAGCGTGGGGATGAGCTGAAAGCTCTGGAAGATGAATCCGACTTTTTCACCGCGGAGCCGCGCGCGGCCATCTTCCGTGAGGCTGGACAGGTCGACACCGTCGAGCCGGACGGTGCCGCGCGTGGGTGTGTCGAGGCCGGCGAGCAGGCCGAGGAGGGTCGTTTTGCCGCTCCCGGAAGCGCCGGTGACGGCGACGAACGTGCCGTTGGGAATGTCGAGCGATACGGTGTCGAGCGCCGTGACGATGCTGTCCCCGCTCGGGTACTGTTTGGTCAGGTCGTGGGCGAGGAGCAAAGGAGAGGGGAGAGAGGAGAGGGGAGAGAGGAGAGAGGAGAGGGGAGAGGGGAGAGGGGAGAGGNNGAGGAGAGGGGAGAGAGGAGAGATCAACGGGTGAGACGCGGAGCGTGGTGGGGAATGTTACTGCTGGTGGCGGCGTGCGATCGGAGCGGCGCGAGGTCGGAATCGAGTGCTCACGCAACCGCACGTGCGCCGGGGAGCGTGTCGGGTGCGGATACGGTCCGCGGACCGGCGCGCCGGACGGTGCTCATCCTGGGCACGAGCCTGACGGCGGGTCTTGGGCTCGATCCCGACGACGCCTATCCGGCGCTGCTGCAGCGCACGATCGACTCGGCCGGGCTCCGCTTCGATGTCGTGGGCGACGGATTGAGCGGGGAGACGTCGGGGGGTGCATTACGGCGTGTGGGGTGGTTGCTGCGGGGCCCGGTGGATGTCTTCGTGCTCGAGACG
>PLLD01000228.1 GCA_003141205.1 Gemmatimonadota bacterium | reverse complement strand
ATCGAGAGGGTGCTGTTGGGCCGGCGTCAGATATTGAGGCACGAGCGGGTATCTCCAGTCGGGGGCGTACGGGTGCGGCGAGATCTGGTGCCAGAAATGTGCCGACCACAGGCAATCCTATGCAGCAGTCGTGCTATCGGGCATTCGGTCCGATCAGTTTGCTTAAGTCCTTGCGTTTCAACGTCTTTCAAATGATAATGCCGTCGGACGCTTTGGCGTTGCGCCCGACGTTGTGGGGCGCACCCCACAACACCGTAGGTCACTGTGCGCCCGCAACACAGGTCGTGTCCTCGGGTTCCACTGAGCCGCGCGTGTACGCCGGGCTGATTGGGGAATGCCACCATGGCATCGACGATTGACGATTGCGAGCGTTGCAGGGTGCGGGCTACAATCCGATCCGTAGCGCGGGATTTCGCAGCGACTCGCCCGAGGGGCTGAATGGCAGTCACGTGGCGCCGGACGTTCGGTGCTCGTCAGTGAGCGGAGAGCGTGCGCGGAGCCGCGTCCGTCGCGGGGCGTGCGCACCTCCTGCTAAAGTTAATCGCAATACCAACCCTTTTCTCGCATGGTGGGTGACGTGATACGAGCCCTTTCCCTCTCGGTCGCCATCGCGTTGGCTGCAGCGACCGTGCACGGCCAGAAGCCTTCGCCGGTGCCCGCCCGCTACCAGGACACGACAGCGGCGGGGGCGCTCCGGCCGGGCGACATCGTCCAACTGCGCGTGTTCCGCGAGCCGGACCTCTCCGGCGACTTCCGCATCGATGAGACCGGGACGGTGACGCTCCCCCACCTCGGCGCCGTCGTCGTCGCGAACTCCACGCCCGACTCGATTCGGTCCCTCGTGCTGACGACGTATGGGAAATACCTGCGCGACCCCGCGATCACGGTGACCTTCCTGCGCCGCATCAGCGTGCTGGGCGAGGTCAAGAACCCCGGTCTCTATAACGCGGACCCGACGCAAAGCGTGGCGGATGTGCTCGCCCTCGCGGGCGGCGTTACTCCGGACGGGCGGCGCGATCGGATCTCGCTCATCCGCAACGGGCACGAAGTCATCGCGAAGCTCACGCCCGACGAGCCGCTGGTGACCTCGCCGGTCCGCTCGGGGGACCAGCTGTTCGTTCCGCAGAAGTCGTGGATCGCGCGCAACCCGGCCGTCTTCGTTGGCATCCTGTCGACTCTCGTGGGTGCGAGCGCCGCGATCATCTACGCGACGCAGCGCTGAGCTCGGGCATCCGGGTCGTTCGAGGCGATTGCTTCGCCCGCGTCGCGGGCTCGCAGAGACAGCCCTAGGCGGCCGCCCCCACCGCCTCGGGCTCCACGGCCCCGACGCCGGCCGCCCGCGCCGCAAGGCGGGAGCTGAACACGGCATTCGCCGGCGCGTGCACGGTCCCCGGATTGGCGATCGCGCATCCGGTCACGCACGTTCCCGCGATCCGCTGCACGTCCGCGAAGCGGATGCGCCCGAACTCGTCCTGGGCGTAGCGCGCATTGAGGAATTCGCAGAGGGTCGCGACTTCATTGGCGAGACCCGTCTCCATGGCGCGGAAGGACGTCGTCACGGCGTCGAGCAGCGCATCCGACGGAGCCTGCCGGCCGTGGCCGATCCCCGTGCAGCCGATCCCGGCGCCGGTGATGTCGGACGCGTGATACGCGTTGCACGCGTCGACGAGGCCCTTGAGCTTCGGCGCGCTCGCGAGGATCGCGGCCCGCTGCTCGAGGTAGTCGTGGTGCGCCGTCCCGACGATCACGACCTCGGCCTGCGCGAGGGCGGCCTTGAGGTCGCGCGTGAAGACGCTCGTCAATCCGTATTTCTTCAGGTTCTGATCGTCCGCCTTCACGTACGGATCGTGGAGCTGGACCTTCGCGCCGGCCGCGAGGAGCCGCTGCGCCAACACCAGCGTCGGCGAGTTGCGCGTATCCTCGGAATTGAAGCGATACGCGGCGCCGAGGATCGCGACCGACCGTCCGGCGAGCGACCCGAACGCGCGCTCGGCCAGAGCGATCGTGTAGGCGGGGGACTCGTCGTTGATGCGGCGCGCCTCGAGGATGAGGCTCCGGTCGCTGCGGACCCCCGCTTCGAGCGCGCGCCACCAGAGCAGGATGCCGTCCTTCGGCAGGCAATGCCCGCCGACGCCGACGGTCGGCACCAGCAATCCGCCGCTCGGGACGGCATTCGGATCGCTCGACGCGCTGTCGGCCTGCGACAGCCGCGCGTTCACGCGATCGCGCACGGCGTAGAAATCGATGTCGGTCGCGTCGCACTGCCGCGCGACCTCGGCGGAGAACGCGATGCGCACGTCGCGATAGGCGTTCTCGAGCGTCTTGACGACTTCCGCCGTCAGGCTGTTGGTCTGCAGCATCGTCCCCTCGGTCACGATCCGCCCGTACAGGCGCGCGATCATCCCCGGCGTCGCGGGGTGGAGACCGCCGGCGACCTTGTCCGACGCGCGCACGCGCTCGACCAGACGGCCGGGCATGACGCGGTTCGGGCTGTTGCCGAGCAGGACGTCGCGTCCCTCGACGAGATCGTAGCGCGCAAAATGGGCGCGCACGAGCGTCGTCATGGACGACGGAGCCAGCGTCGACTCGAAGACGATCAGCGGGATGTTGCCGGCCGGCTTCGTGCGCAGCGCCTCGGCCACCCCGGCGAGCGCCTCGAACAGCGGCCCGTAATCGGGGGCGAGCCCCGCCTTGTCCGTCTGCACGCAGATGAGGATCACGTCCGCGTCGCGCACGGCCGAGTACTCGGTCGAGGCGCTGAGCAGGCGGGCCCTGACCGACTCGGCCACGATCCGGTCGAGCTCCGGCTCGACGCCGCCGATCGGGGAATGCCCCGAGTTGATCGCGGACACCTTCCACCCCGACGTGGAGGAGTTGCGTTGCACGACGACCACCGTGGCGGGCTCGGTCGTGCCCTCGCGGATCTTGGCGTGCGCCAGCAGGGCGGCCATCGGCATACCGACGATGCCCGGGCCGATGACGGCGATCTTCTTGACCTGCCAATCGCGGATCTTTCCGTCCTGCAGAGAGAGCGGCATATGTTAGCGGAAGTGGGGGCGCGTGGCCGACGCCAGGGGCGGGCGGCTACGCATCGATGAATTCGCGGAACCAGAGCTCCAGGCAGAGCAAGCCCCAGAGCCGGCGGCCGAAGGCCGCCTCGTACGACATGAGCTTCTCGACTTCAACCGTGTCGAAGATCCCGCGCGCCTGCGCCGTCGGCGAGAGCAGGATGTCGGCGAAGAAGTCGCGCGAGCGTCCCTTGGCCCAGAGGTGCAGGGGCACCGGGAAGCCCATCTTGTCCTTGCGCTGCGCCACGCTGGCGGGGAGGAGCCCGTCGACGGCGCGCCGCAGGACGTATTTGAGCTCGCCGCCGCGAAACTTCATCCCGGGCGGCATGCTCGCGACGAGATCGGCGATCCGATAATCCAGCAGGGGCACGCGCGACTCGAGCGACGCGGCCATGCTCACCCGGTCCTCGACGTGGAGCAGGGCGGGGAGCCCGGTCACCAGGTCGAAGTGGGTCATCTTGTTGTAATACGACTTCGTGTCCGGGTGATTGAACACCTGCTGAAAGCGCGCGAACAGCTCCGCCGGGTCGTAGCAGGCGCGGAAATCGGCGCTGAAGAGGCTAAGCGCGCCCCCGCTGCGGTCGATCAACCGGAAGTACCGCTGGTCCATCGGGTCGAGCGCGCCGTTGCGCCAGAATTGCCGCAGCATCGGCGCGTATTCCCGGAGCGCCGGGAGGTTGGGCACGATCGAGGTGAGGGAGACGATGTGCTCCGCCTCCTCGTTCGTCTCGAAGATCGCGCCCTTGAGCGCCTGCTCGAGATAGGCCACGAGATACCGGGCGTACCCGCCGAAGATCTCGTCGCCGCCCTGTCCGCCGAGGACGACCTTGACGTGCTTCGCCGCGAAGCGGGAGACGATGTACTGCGGAAAGAGACCCGGGCCCGCGACCGGCTCATCCATCTGGTAGGTGAGGCGGGGCATCAGCTCGACGAACTGGTCCTCGGTCGCCACGATCTCGTGCATGGTGGCGCCGGTCGCCTGCGCGACGTCGCGCGCGTAGTGCGTCTCGTCGAACTCCTTCCCTTCCCGGAAGCTGCCGGTGAACGTCTGCAAGGGGGCGCCGCCCAGCTGGCGCGCCGCAAGCGTCGTCACGATGCTCGAGTCCATCCCGCCGCTCAGGTACGCGCCGACGGGGACGTCGCTGCGCAGCTGCAGCCGCACCGCATCGTCCAGCAGATGCTGCAGCTCGGCCACGAAATACTCGGCCGTATGGTACGGATCGATCGTGAAGCGCGGCTCCCAGTAGTGCTCCGAGTGGATCCGGCCCGAATCGAGGTCGATGACGTGGTAATGGCCCGGCAGGACCTTATGCACGTCCTTGAACAGCGTCTTCTCCCCGGTGACCAGCTGGAAGGTCACGTACTCCCGGACGGAGGCGTGGTCGACTTCGGCTTTCACCTCGGGGTGCCGGAGGAGCGCCTTGATCTCGGAGGCGAAGAGGAGGGAGTGCCGGGTCGCGACGTGATACAGCGGCTTGATCCCGAAGTGATCGCGCGCGGCGAGCACGATTTCCTTCGAGCGATCGTGCAGCAAGAAGGCGAACATCCCGTTGAGCTGCTCGACGCACGCTTCGCCGTACTGGTGGTACATACGGAGAATGACTTCGGTGTCCGACGTCGTGCGGAAGGTGTGGCCGAGCTTCACGAGCTGTTCGCGCAGCTCGACGTAGTTGTAGATCTCGCCGTTGAAGACGATGGTCACGTTTTCCGCGGTCATTGGCTGGTCGCCGGTGACGAGATCGATGATCGCGAGGCGCTTGAAGTAGAAGCCGACCTGCCCGCAGACGTACGCGCCTTCGCCGTCGGGACCACGATGCGCGATCGCGTGCGCCATCCGCGCCAGCACGGGCTGCTCGACCGTCGTGCCATCGAAATGCACGACACCAACGAATCCGCACATTGCTCGCTACCTCGCTGCCGAAGGAGCGGCTGTGGCGGGCGCTGCGTCCGGAACTCGTCGCGCCAGGCGCGCACGGGCGCGGATCGCGCTCGCGTGCGCGGACATCGTCACCGGTGTGTGGTTTTCGGCGAGAATGCGGAGCGCCTTCTTGAACAGCTCGCGCTTCTTCTTCTCCGGCAGGTCCATGCCGGGGAAGAAGGCGAGCTCCTTCACCTCATCGCCGCCCATGAGATCGAGCGGGTGCAGCAGGAAGCTCGGCTCGACATCCGAGATGCGGCACAGCGCG
>PLLD01000117.1 GCA_003141205.1 Gemmatimonadota bacterium | reverse complement strand
CGCAGCGGGGGACGCAGCGAGGGACGCACTTAGGCCCACCGTTGTCGAGCTCCAGGCGTCCGCTGTCGAGTTGGTGGAGCGGATGTGTGCGCTGTGATCGTCCGTATCGCTGTCGCGGTCACCGTCGGCCGCTGGAGCATGCTCTGGCGGGTACCGGTCGCGCTGGTCCTGGCCGTGTTCTATCTGGCGTGTTGCGCGGTGCAGGACGCCCAAATCCTGGTCCGACGGCTTCGCCGCCACTGGAGGTAAGCCGTGAAGATGTCTATCAACGTCCCGCCCTGGCTGATCGACAAGATCAAAGCCACATGCCCCGGCGTCCCGTTCGGCACCCTCGCGCGCGACGCATTGCTGATCGCGCTCCCGGAATGGGAGCGGCTCGGCCCCGACAAAGCCCTCCAAGCCGGGTTAATGGCGGAGCTGCGGCTGGTGGAGGCTACCGCCGCCCATATGGGCGTCGAGCTCCCGGAGGCCGCCCGGAAGGTGATGCGGCAGGGCCGTCACGTAGAGCGTCCAGTGCCGGCACCTGCCGATCCGCGAGCACGTCCCCGACTTGCCGATGGGCGGTTCGCGACCACGGGAGTAGGGTCGTTGCTCCTTGAGGGCCCAGGGTCGTCGAAGCCGGCACGGTCTCACCATCGGCCAAAACCCACCGGCGGCAGTAATGGGGCTGCAGAGACAATCCCCGCTGCGGTCGCACGTATTCGCCGGGCCTCGAAAACTCCAGCTGCCACCTGAGACCCGGCCAGTCCTGCCACACGAAACCCCCGGCGTCGTCGCGCTCAGCGTTCTTCGGGACGCCTGAGAGGCGCCGCTCGCCGGGGGTTTCGACGTGGTTAGGGCCAATAATGTTCACCCCGCGCTCATGCGCACGACGGACTATCGTGTACGGGGCGGGGGCGGTGGGGCTTGCGTCTCTTTCGACGCCGCCCCCGCAGATCTCCCACCACCCATCGGTGTTGCACTGAAGCAGCCGCTCCGGGGGGCGGGCGGCCAACGTTTGCGCCATCGCGGCACGGAGGTACCCCTCGATGAACGCCAACACCGCGGGGGCGACGTCCGCACCGTCCTGATCCTTCCGGTAGGTCCGCTCGATCCCGCCGTACGTGACGGCCTCCACCGCCTCGCCGGTATCAAGGTCGATACCTGACTCCAACGCCCACCCGAGGTGTGTTGCGGGACGTTCGCCGGTCAGCGTGGACACCCTGAGCGCGAACCTGCCGGGCACGCTGCGGCCCCACCCTTTGGCGACCCTCCGCACGACCGCCGGGACGTCGGTCCGGTCAGCGTCCAAGAGGTCGAGGCACCACCGGCCCCACGGCGCCAGAGCGTCCGTGAGGCGATACCAGACCGCCTGGAGGACGTCGATGCGGTCCGCGACCTTCACGACCTCCGCGAGCTCCACCGACGTCAGCACCGTCCTGAACGTGCCGACGGGCCACCATACGTCACCGTCGACCTTGACGGGGGCGCACGGTGTCTGCGTGGTGATCTCTACCTCGCAGATCGTGCCCAAGCCCTCAGGCGGCGTCAACGGCTCCGCGATCAAGGCGATACGCCGATCCCTGACCGGCTGCGTCGGTAGCGCCATGTTCGCTACGATCGTTAAATGGGCCGCTACAAGATCGTAATCAGCGACCCATCGGCCCCGTACCTCGCCGACCATCCAAACTTCCTTTCGGCCGCTATAGAGAGCGCTGCGCTCGAAGGCAGTACGGTCGCCGTCAGCGCCGACCAACACGGACTTCACTGGCAGGTGGTGGCGCAGCGTCCTCCAGCCGCACGCTGCCCCGGTCACACCGAACCCGCCTAGCTGCGACTGCTCCCACCAGTCGAGGAGCTCGCAGAGCAGCCGGTCGAGGATCTGCACGTCGTGCGCGCACCGCCGCTGCCAGTCCGCGAGCGTCGCGCGATCACCGGGCCTGCGGNNTCACGTAACGGGGACCGCAGCCAACTCCACGAGTCCGTGATGACGAGCCGGTCCCGGTCGCGTTCGAGCACAAACACTGTGCTTTCATCCCCCAGGCTCACGAAGTCGGTGCGCCACCCCCGCTCCAACAACACCATCGGCAGGCTGGTCACGGTCAGGTCGAACCCGAGGTTGTGCGCGAAGCACCACGCCTCGCCGTGGGCCGCCACGGCGGCTTCGAGGACGTCCGCGAGCTCGCCGGCCGCCACGCCTTGACGGCTCGCGGCCGTTAGGTGAGACTGAATCCCGTCCCCGCGGAGTCGCACGATCGCCGCCCAGCACCGCAACGTCAACACCTCGTCACCGCCGCGGTCAGCCGACGCGGTTTCCGTGTCGAAACAGACCGTCACCGGCGGCGTTTTCGTCCGCCCGCCGGGGGCCATCCAGTGCGCCGGCACGTCGCCTCCCTAGATCTGTTCTACCTGGTATCCCAGCAGCGTCGGCGGCCCCGCGTCACTGAGAATGTCTTGCGGCGGGTACGTGTTCGACGGTGGCGGCACCTGCGTCACCGCATCCACCGTGGTGGTGAGCGGGCCGGTGAGCTCGTCGGCGCGCCACTGGTTGAACGTCACGCCGTTCGCCGCCTCAAACTGCCACTGCGACCTGATCCGGTACCTCGACGGGACGTTGCTGCTGGCGGTTGCCGCCCACGGCGGGACGAAGATCTCGTTGCCGGTGATCTGCTGCCCCGGCTCCAACGCTTGCAGTCGTTCCGCCGCGTTACGCCACTGGCCCGCCAAACCCCGGAACGTCGAGACAGCGCCCGCGTCGATGCCTTGCGCGCTCAGGATCGCCCGGCCGGCCTCCTGCACCGCGGCCGGGTCATACGGTTGCGCGACGCCTTGCGCACTGAACTGCCACGATCCTGCTGCGGTCCGCAGGTCTGACCAGATTGTTGACGTGTCCGCCCTGGCGGCCGAGCTGGTTTGGAATACGCCGAAGAGTCCTCGTAGGAGCGGGCTGTCGGTCGCCGATGCGGCAGGCCCGGCCACCCTCCACGACCGCTAGGCCGTGGAGGGGTCAGATGTCGGGGTCGGCGTCTTGCCGGGGCCGGTTGGGGCGCCGTCCATGCCACGACCGAGACCGCCTACTCGTGTACGGCCATTCTTGGGGGTCGCCGGTGTAGGGTCCGGTTCGTCGGCCGGCGGTGAGACCGCGCCGTCGGTCCCGCCGGCCGACGCCCCCCCGTCGCCGGCCGGCGGGTCGCTGACCGCGGCAAGGAACGGCGCGGGGTCCACCCCCGTCATCGCGTGCAGGACCGCCGCAGCCCAAGGGACAAGGCACTCGTCACATAGTGCGACCGAGTCGCCGGTTTGGAGCATGGTTCCGACGAACACGGCGTTGCGGCCGTCGCCGCTCATGCATGCTGGGCCAGCCATCGTCCGGGCGCCTAGTTGCGGTGCAGGCCGTAGCGGCCCAGCACGTCGCGGGTGACATCACACCTCGCCGACCAGCCGCCTGTTTTGGCGAGTAGGTCGAGGTGCCACCCGGCGCCCGCCATCACCGTCAACCGGAGCTCGTCGCGCAGGGTGAGCGCGTAACCGTACGGTCCCATGTCAGACGCGCTCGAAGTTGAGCGCGCTATACCCGTTCCTGGTCTTCTTGCTCACGATCCGTGCTTCGAACGGGATCGCGTCAATCAACTCAGCCCTACGGATGAACAGCACGCACTGCTCGCCCGTCGTTGCGAACTCCAGCACCTCGCCGGTCCCCAAATCGACGGCTTCGCAGATCGCGTTAGGGATCACCCCGCGGTCACTCTCGAATGGCGCCCACGCGACGCCGGTGATCCGCAGGCTCTTACCGATCAGGCTTTTCGTCGTGTTGCCTTCCAGGACGCTGAACAGGTCGTCAATGCTCTCGGCGGCCATGAACCGTTTAGCAAACCGGTCGCGGACCGCTTGGGGGTCCTGGTCGAGAAGGTTGGGGAACAGGGCGGGATCGTATGCGACGACCTCCGTACTGGTGCTGGCTGCCATTGTGTCTCCCTTGGTCATTGGTAACGCTCGAAGTTCTTCAGAAAGCTGCCGACCGCGACGATCTGCTCGGTGCCGGCGGTCCGGATCGTCACCCAGTTGTAATGCCGCTGGTTGAGCGCGAGGACAGTGCAGATCGTGCGGGTGTGCACGTTACGCCACCTTTCCCCGACCGCCGGGCCGAACCCTGGCAGGAGCGGTTGCAGCGGGTGCGTTTTCGGCACGTTCGGCCTTCCATTTCTTGACTAGACGGTGGTATTTGGCCTGGGCGGCGCGGGTGATCCACGGCGCGCCGTACGGGTACGGTTCGCCCCACGCCTGATCTGGCCCTAACCGTCGGCTCATGATGCACGGCCGGCCGGGTGCTCGTGGCCTTGGCTGCGTGCGGCGGCCCTCGCCGCACTGCCGTGACGTTCCCTGGCGCGGATCTTCCGCCATAGCGCCGTCTGGCACGTCGCCGAGATTGGGACGTCGTGTTTGGCGAGCTCGGCCGCGAGGGCCTGCGGAACGTAGATCGTCAGGTTCGGCACGCCGCCACCGTACACGTATACTTGGGCGCTGTCAAGTGCGGTCCCGTCCCGGCTTCCCAACCTGGCCGAAGGGTCACCGGGACGGGGCCGGCTGCAGAAGGGAGACGGCCCCCTCAGAATAGCCGCACTCCTACCGCGGCCACAAGCGTGAAGCATGCCCCGGATCCAGCAAGACCATCACGAGCACGCCGCCGGCGATGTAGGCCGCGACGGCCAGCCACCCGGCGGTCCGGCCGCTCACGTTTTCAGGGCGGCGTTGAGACGCTGCTGCCAGCCGGCTTGGAGTTCGACCGCCCGCTCGCCGTACGCTTGGGCGGCCGGCCCGGACCCGTTATACGCCGTGAACCCTGCGAGCGCCGAGCCGTGTGCGACGAATAGCCCTTTGAGGAACCGGAAGCCGATCAGGCAATTGTAGAACGGCACCCAGCACCCGCCCGCGCGCTCAGCGTCGACCTGGAGGCCGGCGGACGTGAGCTGCGTGATGCCGCACCCCTGCGGCTGCATGCCGCCGTTCCTGCGTGCCTTGTACGCGGTGTAGTCGTGCTGGCTGACCGTCGCGCCCTCCAGCGCGACCGGCAACGCGAGGCCCTTCGGGTACATGCCCGAATCCCACGGGTCGTGCCCCCAGACCATGCGTCCGCCTGACTCGTTCTGGACCATCGCACAGCACGCCGCGAGGTCGAACCCGACTTTGGGGTCGCCGGTGACGTGGTTGAGCGCCGACAGGGTCGTGGAAGCGTTCTGCAGCGTTTTCGCGATCTCGGCGGTGAGTTTCGCGTCCGTTTGGGCGGTCAAAGTGTTCCCTCCTGTCTCGGCTTTCGCGGCCGTTGCTGCTTCGATCCTGGCATACCGTGGATGGTTGACTATCAACGCCAAAGCGTCAAGCGCGCTCGCCAGCCTAGGATTGCCGCGCCATCCCCGCCGAAGCATGGCGTCGAACGCGGCGAGGTAACGCAGCTCATCCGGGCTTGTCGGGCGGGTCCACTGGTTGCGATGAGAGTTCATGCGCGGGCTGCTGGGCCCTTTCGGCCTGGCCGG
>PLLD01000231.1 GCA_003141205.1 Gemmatimonadota bacterium | reverse complement strand
GACTGGCCGCCGTCGAGGGTGCCGGCTCGGGACAGTACGAGCTCCTCCGTGCCCTCTCCGGACGGCGCCCTGTCCTCGACGGTACCCTCGCCGTGCCCCCGGACGTCGGCTTCGTGCCCGGCGACCGTCAGCGGGATGCCCTGATCCTCGATTTCCCCCTGTACGAGAACATCGCCCTCCGGGGGGCGGGTCGCGCGCGCGGGCGGCTCCCGTGGCGCGGCATCCGCGACCACACACGTGGTCTGCTCGCGGAGTTCGCCGTGCGCGCGGCGAGTGATGCGGTCGCGGCCTCGACGCTATCGGGCGGGAATCAACAGCGACTCGTACTCGCCCGTGAGATGCACCGCTCGCTCGGTGCCGCAGTCGCGACATCGGCCCTCGTGGTCGAGAACCCGACACGCGGACTCGACCTGCACGCGACTGCGGCCGTGCACGCGCGGCTGCGCTCGGCGCGCGCTGCGGGGATGGCCGTGGTGATCTACGCGAGCGATATCGACGAGACGCTGGCGCTCGCGGACCGCATCCTCGTGCTCGCCCACGGCACCGTGCGCGAAGTCCCGCACGACCGCGATCTCGTCGGCCGCGCGATGCTCGGACTCACGTGATCACGAGCATCGTCTTGGGCAGGCCGGAGATCGGCCACGCGCTGGACGCCCTCTGGCGCGGGGCTTTCGGATCGCGCTACGCGATCTTCTCCGCGACACTGGTCCGGGCCGTGCCGCTCACTCTCACGGGGCTGGCCGTCGCGGTCGCGTTCCGCGCCGGCGTGCTCAACATCGGAGCCGAGGGACAGTTCCTGGCCGGAGCGGCGGCCGCGGTGGCCACCGGCGCACTCGTCGCGGCGCTCAAGTGGGGGCCGCTCGCCCAACACTGGGTCGCCCTCCCTGGCGCCCTCATCGCCGGCAGCATTCTCGGGGCCGCATGGGCCGGGATCGCGGCGTGGCTCCGGCGCCGGTTCGGCGTGCTCGAGGTCATCAGCACGATCATGCTCAACTTCGTCGCGCTCGACGCCGTCGCGTACCTCGTTCGCGGGCCGCTCCAGGAGCCGCTCCGGATCTATCCACAGACCGCGGCGCTGTCCCCCGGGATGCACCTGCCGATGCTCATCCCCGGGACTCGGCTTCACCTCGGATTCGCCTTCGCCCTCGTCGCGGCGGGGGTGGCCTGGTACGTCCTGCGCGCGACGGCCGGCGGCTTCCGGTTGCGCGCGAGTGGAGCCAACCCCTTCGCCGCCGCGAGTGCCGGCGGGATCGATGTCGCTCGAGCGACGACGCGCGCCTTTCTGGCGAGCGGAGCCCTGGCGGGTCTTGCCGGCGCCGTCGAGGTCACCGGCGTCACGTACGCCTTATACGAAAACATCTCCCCCGGCTACGGCTACACCGCCATCGCCGTCGCCCTTCTCGCCAACCTCCGCCCCCTCGGCGTGATCGCCGCCGGCATCCTCTTCGGCGCGCTCGAGGCGGGCGCCGCCGCGATGCAGCGCGATGCCGGCGTGCCATCCGTCGTCGCGTCGGTCATCGAGGCCGCGGTGATCCTTGGCGTTCTCCTGGCTCAGCAGACGAGGGCATGGAAGCGCCGCTGACCGGTTTTCTGGCCGCGACGGTGCGTACGGCGACTCCCCTCGCGCTCGCCGCGCTGGGGGAGACCGTCGTCGAGCAAGCGGGGGTCATCAACGTCGGCCTCGAAGGGGTGATCATCGCCGGCGCATTCGCCGCTCTGGTCGGCGCCGGGACCGGCAGCGTCACGGCGGGCTGCGCCGCGGCCATCGGTGCGGGCGTCCTCGTCGCTGGTCTCTTCGCGCTCGTGGCCGTCCTCCTGCGCGCGGACCAGATCATAACGGGCACCGCGGTCACGCTGCTCGGGCTGGGGCTCACCGGCCTCCTCTACCGCATCCTGTACGGGGTAGCGGGGGCCGCGCTCTCGATTCCGACGATGCGGAGCTTGCCGCTGCCGTTTCTGTCCCGGATCCCGGTCATCGGAGCCCCGTTGTTCGACCAGCCGCCGGTGACGTACGCCGTGTACCTCCTGGTACCCGCCCTGTGGTGGTGGACCTACCGCACACACGCGGGGCTGGCCCTGCGCTCCGTCGGAGAAAATCCCGACGCCGCGCGCGCCGCGGGGATCCGTCCGCGCCGAGTACAGGGATGGGCGGTCCTGCTGGGCGGGGTGCTCGGTGGATTGAGCGGGGGGACGCTCGTTCTGGCCCAAGCGGGGACGTTCGCCGAAGGGATGTCGGCGGGGCGCGGCTTCATCGCGATCGCCATCGTCGCGCTCGGCCGCTGGCATCCGGTCGGATCGGCCATCGCGGCCGGCGTCTTCGGCGCGGCGAGTGCTCTCCAGTTTCTCTTTCAGGCAATGGGCTGGTCCGCGCCGTACCAGCTCTTTCTCGTCCTTCCGTACGTCCTGACGTTGATTGCCCTGGCGACGACGCGCGGGCGGCGCGGCGCGCCGGCAGCCCTGAGTCGCCGAGCGATGTGAGGGGGGAGACCCCGAGAAGGCGGCTCAGCAGCCCGTATACGCGCTGTTCCAGCGCACGCGCCAATGATGCGGCGCGTCGCGGACCAGGAGGGTGTAGGATCCTCCATCGCCGTCATCGCGGCCCACGATGATCGCGGGGGTGCGCCCGGATCCGAGGAGCACACCGGCCATGACTTCGCTGGACTCCACCTCGTCCTCGGCTCCCGAGACGCGATCCCAATAGGCGGGGACGTACGCCTGCGCGCGACCGCTCGCCCCGCTTGGCGGCCCGCCCTCCACGATGAGCAGCAGATGCTCTTCGCGAGGATTCGCCTCCGTATTCAGGCGGCGGACGAGCTCCGCCGCGACGACCTCGATCGTATCCGAGCCTTGTGTCGGGCCTTGTGTCGGGCCTTGTCTCGGCGGGATGACGAACCGATGCGCGTCGTCGACCACGAACGGGGTGCCGCGAAATTCGGCCACCGTATCGTCGGGCAACGCCGATGCGACGCGGTCGACGGCGATGGCCCGGCGCGAGGAATCGCGCGGCGATAGATCGGCCATCGAGTCCATCGGAAGCGCCATCGCATGGCCCGACAGAAAGGCGATCGACCAGGCGGGGGGCGGACCGGCGGGAACCATCAGGTGGGCTGCTGGCCAGGCCGTGCACCCGCCGGAATAGGATCCCGCCGCGGCAGGCGCGATCGTCGCCGAGCCCACGAGACCCGAGCGCGCGAAGAGGTCGACGCGGGTTCCCGCGTGAAGGGCGGAATCGGTCGTCGGTGCGTCCGACAGCGTGCTGTCGTCGTATTGCGGCAGGACGATGGCGGCGTCCCCCCCGTTGCTGCCGGCGACGAGGAGCACCGGACCGGCCGCGACGGAATCCCATGTGAGGGCCGAGCGGGCGCGGGCCGCGGCCCCTCCCGCCGACGCGGCCTGGGCGCCGCCACCGGAGGACCCGGCCGACCCCCCGCTCGCGGGCGATCCCGCGCCGCTCCTGCTCCCACTTCGGTCGCACGCAGCGACCAGCAGCGTCGCACCGAGCGCGATCCCACCGGTTCGGCGCATGCCGCTAATCTCTACACGGACTTCGTTTCGAGCCAGTCCCGCCCAAAATCGACATCCACGACGAGGGGGACCGAGAGCTCGGCGGCGTGGACCATCTCCTGGATGACGAGCCCGCGAAGGTCGTCGAGCTCGGCCTCGGGTGCCTCGAACACGAGCTCATCGTGCACCTGGAGCAGCATCTTCCCCTCGAATCCTTCCGCGGCCAGCCGCCCGTGGATGCGGATCATCGCCACCTTGATCAGGTCAGCGGCCGATCCCTGGATCGGCGAGTTCTGGGCCGTGCGCTCTCCGAACGATCGGATGTTGTGGTTGCGGTCGCGCAGCTCCGGGATGTAGCGCCGGCGTCCGAACAGGGTCTCGACGTACCCCTGCTCGCGCGCGAATTCGACCACCGAATCGAGATACGCGCGTACCCCCTGAAAACGTTCAAAATAGGTGGCGATGAACGCCTTCGCCTCGGCGTACTCGATCTTGAGCTGCCGCGAGAGGGCGTGCGGCCCTTGTCCGTAAATGGTGGCGAAGTTGATCGTCTTCGCCCGGGCGCGCATTTCGGGGGTCACATCCTCCACGGAGGCGCCGAATATGATCGACGCCGTCTGGCGGTGGATGTCTCCTCCCGCCCGGAACGCGTCGACGAAGGCGGGATCGTGCGACAGGTGCGCGAGCAACCGGAGCTCGATCTGCGAGTAGTCGGCGCCGAGCAGCATCCAGCCGGAGCGCGGAACGAATCCGCGCCGGATGTCGCGGCCCAGCTCGCGACGGATCGGAATGTTCTGGAGATTCGGATCGGTCGACGAGAGCCGCCCCGTCGACGCGACGGTCTGGTTGAACGATGTATGCAGCCGGCTATCCGCCGGGTTGAGCATCCCGGGGAGCGCGTCGAGGTACGTCCCCTCGAGCTTGAACAGCTCCCGATAATCCAGTAACAGACTCGGGAGCGCGTGCCCCTCTTCGGCCAGCTCCTGCAGGACGCTCGCGTCGGTCGATGGGCCGGTGGGGGTCCGCTTGCGAATCGGCATCTGCAGCTTCTCGAACATGATCGAGCGCAGCTGCGGGTTGGAATTGATGTTGAACTCGACTCCCGCGACCTCGTAGATCTCGCGCTCGATCCGCTCGCGCTCGCGCTGAAATCGCGTCTTGAGCGAGCGGAACCACTCGACGTCGATCGTGATCCCCGTCCACTCCATCTCCGCGAGGACAGCGACGAGCGGAATCTCGATGTCGCGCAGGAGTGGAACGAGTTTGTGGTCCGCCAACTGGGGCTCGAAGATGCCGCGGAGGCGCAGCGTCATGTCCGCGTCTTCGCACGAGTAGTCGCGCGCGCAGTCGACCGTCACCGCATCGAACGTGATCTGGGTTTTGCCGCGGCCGCACAGCTCCTCGTAGGTCGTCATGCGATGCTGCAGAAACTCGAGGGCCAGGGCATCGAGGCCGTGCGAGCGCCGCCCCGGATCCAGGACGTAGCTCGCGATCATGGGATCGAAATCGAGACCGGCCAGCCGCACGCCGGACCGCCGCAGGATCAGCAGATCGTATTTCGCGTTCTGGGCGGTCTTCGGAATCGCCGGATCCTCGAGCAGTGCGCGAAACGCTGCGAGATCCGGAGACAGGAGCGGCGGGAGGTTCTGCGCCGGCGGCTGATGCCGGAACGGCAGGTAGTAGGCCTCGCCGCGAGCAACCGCGACGGAGATCGCGACGAGTGTCGACCGCAGCGGGTCGACCTTGATCGGCGATGTCGGATCGATGACCGTCTCGGTATCAAAGGCGAAGGATCCTACCTCCCGCATGCGCGCGACGAGCCGCTCCAGATCGGGAAGCGTGTCCACGGTTCGGTACGTCGTCGGCTCTGCCGGAACGGGGGGCGGAATCTCAGCCGGCATCTCGGGCGCCACCTCCAGCGCCATCGCAGGCGGCATCGCAGGCGCCATCGCAGGCGCGGCCGCGTCGATCGTGCCGATCGGGCCGATCGGGGCTGTCGTCGCCGCGTTGCCGCCGGTGGCGGAGACATCCGGAACGATGAGATCGCGCGCCAGCGTGTGGAATTCGAGCTCGACGAAGATCGTGCGGAGACGCGCGGCGTCGGGCTGCTGCACGCGCACCCTGTCGAGGTCGAGCGTCAGCGGGAGGTCGGTCCGAATGGTGACCAGGTCCTTCGAGAGGCGCGCCTGATCCCCGTACTGCAGCAGCGCCTCGCGGGGCCGCTTTTTCGCGATCTCCGGCGCGTGTGCGAGGATCGACTCGAGATCCCCGTAGGCGCCGACGAGCTCGCGTGCCGTCTTCTCTCCGATGCCGGGAACGCCGGGGACGTTGTCCGACGTATCGCCGACGAGCGCGAGGTAATCCGTCACATGGTCCGGAGGGACGCCGAGCCGGTCCGCTCCGTTCGTGACGCCGACCCACTGCTCCTCGACGCCGGCCGGTCCGCCGCGGCCAGGGTTCAGGAGCCAGACGCCGGGGCGCACCAGCTGCTGAAAATCCTTGTCTCCGGACACGATCACGACGTTCAGATCGTGGACGACGCCGTGTCCGGCGAGCGTCCCGATGACGTCGTCGGCTTCGAAGCCCTCGAGGGTGACGATCGGCACGTGACTGGCTTCGAGGATGTCACAGATCCGCTCCATCCCGCGATCGAAGTCGGCTTGCAGCTCCTCGCTGAGCTTCTGTCGTGTCGCCTTGTACGCCGGGAAACGGTCCTCCCGGAACGATCGCCCGGAATCGTTCACCCACGCCAGGTATTCCGGGTGGTGCTTCGCGCGCAGGCGCTGGAGGAACTGGACGATCCCCCACGCCGCGGACGTGTTTTCGCCCCGACTGGTGCGGAGCGGACGCGCGATGAGGGCGTAGAACGCCCGATAGACGAGCGCGTAGCCATCGAGGAGAAAGAGGCGCGGCGCGGACGGGATGAGGGGCGAGGTGAACAGCGACAGTTCTTCCCCCACAACCCTAGAGACCCTGCTTGGGCGTGGCGGATGTGCCCTGGATGCGTTTGAGGAGCGCCTGGAAATCCGATTGGCTGCGCGACGTCAGCTTGAAGCGCCCATGCCCGTCGGAGTCCTCGAAGGAGAGCTGCAGGTTGTACTGACGATAGGACCAGACGTGCAGGCGGCCCCGCGTCGTGAGACGCATGCTCCCCTGCGCATAGGACTGGTCGGGCTCGCCGATCGAGATGAAGACCATCCCGCGATCCGTCTCCCAGCCGGGAACGCCCTCGCCGACGAACCGCTCATTCGCCTGCCGGAGCCGCTGGAAATAGCTCTGCAGCGCCTCGTTTTCCGGCGTCGTTGCAATCGGATCCGTCACGCGCACGAATTGCGCCCATGCGCCGGCGCGCTCCGCCGGGGGAACCGTGCGCAGGGCCTCGACGCGATCGTGCGCGGGAAAGTACTTCAGGTAGTTGAGCATCTCGTCGTACGAGGCGACGGGCAGGTCTTCGCCGAATCCCACGAAGATCGGCGTGCGCACGGTGTCGCTGTGCGGAACGTCGGTCCGATGGAAGAGCATCCACGCGGGGCCGATCCCGACGCGCGCGATGGGCACGACGGCGAGACCGCTGAAGATCGCGCCGTGACGCGGAAGGGCGATCGTATCGGACCACACCGTTGCCGTGTCGCTCCCGGCCGCGCTCTCGCCGGTCCGTACGACGACCGCGATCGGAAGATCGGGGCCCTCGCCGTAGCCTTCGAGGTAGAGATCGACGACGGTGTCGCGCCCGAACGTTGCGGTCGCGCGCGGCCGCGCGACGATGCGTGGCTCCGAGTCGGTTCGGGCGCGGGGCGCCGCCTGATACACGGCGATCGGCGTCGAGAGCGAGGTCGGACCGACCACCGGTACCGCGATCGGGAACGCCTTACTCGTGGCGCGCGGGCTCCCCTTGTCCCGCAGAAAAACGGTCGCGGTATAGCTGCCGGG
>PLLD01000147.1 GCA_003141205.1 Gemmatimonadota bacterium | reverse complement strand
CGCGCAGGCGCAGGACGTGAACCATCAGCCCCTCGGGCCGGTCACCGTCACCTGGAGCACCGGTAACGGCGGGATCGCCAGCATCAACGGCGCGGGATTCGTGACCGGCGTTGCGGCGGGTCAGACGAACGTGATTGCGACGGCGCAGGGCACGTCGACGTCCGGCCATGCGAGCATCACCATCCTGACGGATTCGGTCTCCAACGTCACCATTTCGGGCAACACCAGCATTCCCTACAATGCGACGGAGCAGCTCACGGCGACGCTGACCGATTCGACGGCGAAGGTGCTGTCGGGCCCCGCCGTCACCTGGTCGAGCGTCCCCACGGGACGGGTCGACGGAAGCGGGGTCGTGACGCCGCACGCCAGCGATACGACGAATGGCATCCAGGTCACCGCCCGGAGCGAAGGGAAGTCGGCGACCGTCACGGTGCCTGTGACGCACATCCCGGTGAGCTCAATTACGGTCGCCCTGAGTCCCTCCTCCACGGCGCGAACTGGGTACACGGTCCAGGCCACAGCGACGGCTCTCGATGCCTCCAACAATCCGATCCCGGGCGTGACGTTCACCTGGAGCACCGGCAACAGCGGGATCGCGAGTGTCGGCGCCTCGAGTGGCGTCGTGACAGGCGTGTCGGCGGGACAGACGAACGTGATCGCGACCGCGCGCGGCACGTCGACGTCCGGGCACACCGCCGTCACGGTGCTGGCCGACTCTGTCTCAAGCGTATCCATTTCAGGGAACAACAGCATTACGTACAACGCCACGGAACAGCTCACGGCGACACTCACCGATTCGACGGGACGAGTGCTCACGGGGCTCACGGTCTCGTGGTCCAGCGTGCCCTCTGGACGCGTGGACGGGAGTGGGAATGTCACGCCGCAGCCCAGCGATACGGCGACGGGCATTCAAGTCACCGCCCGGAGCGAAGGACAGTCGGCGACTGTCACCGTGCCCATCACGCACATCCCCGTGAGCTCAATTACGGTCGCCCTGAATCCATCCACGCTGCGAGCGAGCTACGCAGGTCAGGCCACCGCCACAGCGCGGGATGCCTCCAACAATCCGATCCCGGGCGTCACGTTTACCTGGAGCAGCGACAACACCGGCGTCGCCAGCGTCGGTGTCTCGACCGGCGTTGTGACAGGCATCGCCACCGGACACACCAACATCGTCGCGCACGCCGAAGGCACAACGGGGCATGCCGGCATCACAGTGCTGACCGATTCTGTCGCCGGGGTGGCGATATCGGGGAACAACAGCATCTCGTACAACACCACGGAGCAACTCTCGGCGACGCTGACCGACTCGACGGGGAAAGTGTTGGCCGGACCCGCTGTGGCATGGTCCAGCAACCCGCCGGGACGGGTCGACGGGAACGGTGTGGTCACCCCGCAGCCGAGCGATACGGCGGCAGGCGTTCAGGTCACGGCAACCAGCGAAGGACAGTCGGCGACAGTAACGGTGCCTGTGACCGTGCCCCCCGCCTCGAGCGTCTCTATTACGCCCACTCCTGACAGCTCTGCGTTGGGCGGGAGTGCCGTGACGTTGACGGCGACGGCGTTCGATGCGAACAACAACCCGGTGTCCGGTACGATCTTCCTCACGATTGGAAATTCACAGATCGCTCAGTTGTCCTCGGGCAGCGTCCCATCCGGCAACACTTTCACGGTGACGCCCGGGGGGCCAAACACCGGGGTCACGGGAGTCCACGCTTCGATAAATGGCCATATCCGGACCGCGCTCTTCACAGTCGTCCCGCGCGACACGATCTCGCCGCAGAATCTCAGCCTGAGCCAGTCGGGGACGAGCAGTGGGACGCTGACCGTGCAGATGCGCAACGCCGACGGGACATTCGACACCAGCTCGCCCGCGACGTGGACCGGCGACGATGGGGGCGCTTATGTATCTTTCACCACTCCCTCAGGGAATGACGGAAATGGCAATTCGACGACGACCGTCAGCGTTATCGGGACGCCACCCACCACCAATTATCCGGTAAACGTCACCGTGACCACCAGCGATGGTACCGCGACGACGCAGATTCTGATAAACCCATGATCATGAGCCGCACGAACGTACGCCGGGCCTCGGTACGCCGGGTTTCGGTACTCCGGGCCCTCGCGCTCGCCCTCGCGGCCGGCGCAGTGGCCTCTCGCGCCAGCGCCCAGGATCTCCCGCTCAAGCGACCCCCGGTCACGGCGATCACGGCTGCGTGCCCTGCCCGCCCATCGGCGACCGAAGCGACGGTCGCGACCCAACATGACGAGGCCAATCGCCTCGCGTCCCTGGGCGAGGCCGCCGAGCTGGAAGGCAATCATACCGCCGCCCGCGACTATTATGCGCAGGCGGCGAAGCTCGACCCGCGGGAGCCGAGCATCGCCTACCGCCTGGCTCGGGAACACGAAGAGATCCCCGATACGGCCAGTGCCGTTCGCGAATATTGCCGGTACCTCAGCATCGCGCAGGGATCCAGCGACACGGCGCAGACGACGGCGCGCATCCGGGCTCTCGTCCCGCGCAGCACGCTGACCCGGGGCGAGAACGTCGCGCGCTCCTTCGCGCGCGGTCTCTCGCGCTACGACGCGCAAGACTGGGACGGCTCCGCGACGGCATTCAGCGCCGCGATCGAGGGCGACACGGTGCTGGCCGACGCGTATTACGACCGCGCCCTCGTGCGACAGCACCAGGGGCGGATCATCGATGCGATCCACGATCTCGACCGCTACCTCGCACTGGACCCCACGGCGGATGACGCGACGGCCGTGAGCGGGCGGGTCGCCGAGATGCGCGGAAGCTTCCCGAGCACGGGGACCGCTGTCGCGTTGGGGATCATCCCCGGCGGCGGACAGTTCTATACGCATCAGCCGCTCCTGGGTGCGTTCCTGCTGGCGGCGGCTGGGGGGGGCGTCTTCCTGGCGATCCAGTCCAAGACCGTCACGGTGCTGGTCGATTCCACCTTCACCGGTCCGTTCGGCACGACCTACACGCAGCAGGTTCCGGTACAGGAGAAGCAGCATCCCAATACGATCGCCGGCCTGGGAATCGCCGGAGCGGCGATGGTGATCGGGATGGTCGATGCGGCGCTCGTGGCGCACGCCCGGTCGAGTGGAGTCAACGAGACCGGCTCCGAGGCGCACATGGCCTGGGTACCCGTGATCGCGCCCATGTCGGGAGGCCGGATGGCGCTGGGCTTGTCGCTGACCCCTTGATCTGACCCCTTGATCAGTCCCCGGGCACGTGGATCGTGCCCCCGAAGAGCCGGGCGACGGACAGCGACAGCTTGATCGTCCCGGCCACGCTCCAGCGTGAGATCCCGGCGACGTTCTGGTAATTGGTCGCGTGGTTCACGCCGACATCGCCCGATAGCTCGACCCACGGACCGGTGACCGCACCGGTCACGCCCACGCGCCCGATGTAGCTCACGACACCGCTGAAGATCGTCGGCGTGAGCGGCAGCGAATCGGCCGGCGGCTCGGTGATCCGATAGTTGCCCTGCCCCTGCCGCCGGTACGCGCCGTAGACCTTGAGCGGGACCTCGGGGAGAACGGCGAGGTCGACGCCGGCCCGGATCTCATCGTAGTCCGTGTATCCCTGGCCGAGCCCGAGCCCCCATTGCTCGTATCCCTCGTAGGGATTGTCGTTCCGATAGGACAGGTTCGACATGATGCTGTACGACGCGAAGAGCCGTTGCGCACCCAGGAAGGGGAATCCGTCGATCGTCGCCGTCGCGCCGAAGCTCGTCGGCTTCGAGCATATCGGCTGGCACGACTGCGTGGGGTGCAGCTGGTAGTCGTCGAGATAGCCTTCGAACGCAGCGTTGCCCAGTGAGTGCGTGCGCCAGGCCATCTCGAACGCGTAGGCCTTGTTGCCGTTGGTGGTATAGGGCGCGTTCTGGACGGCCGACTCGTTGTTCTGCGACAACGTTAAGATGTTGAGCGGATTGAGGTACCGGAGATCGAAACCCTGTCCCGGACCGCCGTAGATGAACGATTCGCTCAGTGCGAGCTCGAAGGAGTGCCACCGCGTCGCCAGCCGGTGAATCGTGAAATAGCGCTCGGCCACCGTATCCCCGCCAAGCACGATGTCATTCAGTCGTGCGGCGATGATCTGCAGGTGAAAGGCGCGTGGGCCCAGCCGCGCATACACATGGTCGTACGAATACGCGTAGTGGCCGAGTAACAGCCCATCGCCGTCGGCGGGCCCCCAGTTGCGCCCCTCCCGCCCCACGAACACCTCGGCGATCGGCCACCGCGCGTCGATGTACCCGTCGTCCACCCGCGCATTGTCCCTCGGCCCGTCACCGATCATGAACTCCGGGTCCCGAAGGAGCCGGCCGTCGGCGACGCCACGGAAGACGACGGAGACTGGGCCCGCTTCGCCGAGGACGCGGAGAGTGGCGCCGGGATAGACCGCGCGCGTCTCGTCGTCCAGCATCACTTCCCGAATGGTCGACGTCTGTCCAGTCGCGTAGACATCGGCGCCGACGTTGTAGCGGACCAGGGGCGTGTGCGTGCTGTCCTGCAGCGGACGGTGCTGCGCTGCCTCGTAGGACCCCGCGTCGTATTTCCGCAGCGCGCGGCGGAGCCCTCTCGCGAACCCCCGGAGTGCCCGCGAGTCATCGATCATCTCACTGTCGTGCTCCAGCGCCTTCCGGAGCTCGGCCAACGCATAGGGTCGTTCGAGCGAGGACAGCGATCGCAACGCGCCCCGGGCCAACAGCGCGTCGATGTAGACGTAGGCGTTGTCGTCGAGGGGGATGTCCGCCGTTCCCTGGGCGCGCATCGGGGCCGAGAGGAGCAGGCCGGCCAACTGACACGCCAGGATGGCCGGGAGGAGCAGCCGCCATCGGGCGGAAGCAATCATGGGGCGNNGCCCCTGGACCATCCCGCGTTAGCTGGTTAACTATGACCTGACGAAGCAGGCTCATCCGCGCATTTGGGTCGTGGCGCACGGCTGCGCTGACGGAGCGATGACGCGGCCACGAGAGATTCCGCACCGTGATGATTGATTCCGTGCCGGAGGCTGCAACAGCGATGATACGCGTGCGCGCGCTGGGGGAGGCCGTGATCGAGGTGGGCGACACGGTGATCACGCCTGCGGCCCGGATCCGGTTCGCGCTCTTGTTGTATTGCGCGGCGGAGCGCGGACGACGGCTGACGCGCGGCATGCTGTCCGAGCTGCTCTGGCCGGGCGTTGCCGAGCGAGTCGCGCGGCATTCCCTGCGGCACGCGATCTACGCCTTGCGCGAGGCCGGCGTTCCCTTCGCCGACGGTCGCGTCGACGAAACCGTCATGCTGGCGGCCGAAGACGTTGCGCTGGATTATGAGACTCGCCTGACGGATTCGGCGCAGAGCGCTGGAGAGTGCGACGAGATCGGCGAGTTTCTTCCGGCGTACGATCCGCCTCTCTCCTCCGCGTATACGAGCTGGCTCGAGCAGCTGCGTGGTCAGGTCAACCGCCGCGCCCGGGACGTCGTGCTCCGCGCCATCACACACGCGCGGGGACATAGCCACTGGCCGGATGTCGAGCGGTACGCCCGTCTGTGCCTTCGCTTCGATCCGTTGAATGAGGAAGCGACGCTGGCACTGGCCGAGGCGACGGCTGTCACCGGGAGCAAGGCTGCCGCGATATCGATTCTCGATCGCTATGTCGCGGACATGGGGGCTGGTCCCCGTGAGCTGCGGGTACCGGCCGCGGTCCTGCGCACCCGCATCGCGGAACGCATGCCTGCGCCGTACGGCTCGGCGGTGGGCGAGGGGTGTTTCGTCGGACGCGAGGGGGTGCTGAGCGATCTGACCCAACGGCTCGACGCTGCCCGGGCGGGACGGGGCGCGGGTGTCCTCCTCGTCGGGGAGCCCGGGATCGGCAAGAGCCGCGTAACCCTCGAGCTGGCCCGCATCGCGGCATTGCGCGGCTTCGTCGTCCAGCGTGTCGCGTGCCAGCGCAGCGATACTCGGCGACCGCTGTCGGTGTTCAGCGACATCGTGCCCGGTTTGCGCGCATCGCCGGGAGCGCTGGGCTGTTCGCCCGGCTCATTTCAATTTCTCGACCGGCTCACGCAGTATGCACCGGCACGACCCGAGCCGGGTGATAGGGCGAGTGGCGGCGGGGGGCTCCTGGACCGGAACGAGTGGGACGCGGAGTTCCTCTACGCCAGTGTGCGGCAGGCTCTGTTCGATCTCATCGATGCGGTCGCGGAGGAGCAGCCCCTCCTCGTGAGCATCGATGACGCGCACTGGCTGGACCGGGTGTCAGCCGACGTCGCACGGCAACTGGTAGAGCGAAGCGAAACGCGACCTGTGCTGCTCGTGCTGACATCCCGGACGCCGCCTCCCCGCGCCAGCCCGCTGGCGGGATTCGTGCGCGGCCTCTCGACTCACGGGCTCTTGCCGATCGACCCCGCGGCCGCAAAGAGGCTCCTCCTGGCTCTCATTGGCGACCGGGCCCGCGACCTTGCGGCGGCGCAACTCGATCGGCTCACCCGGCTGGCCGATGGCAACCCGTTCTTCTTGCGGGAGCTGGCCGTGCACTGGGTCGGTCATGGCGACGCGACGGACCTGCCCCACTCTCTCACGATGGCGATCGGCGAGCGCCTGGACCGGCTCGCCCCGACGCCGATGCGCGTCTTCCAGACGTGTGCCCTCGTCGGGCAGCACGCTACGCTGGCCCGGCTCGAGCAGGTCTTGAGCTGCGGCAAGGTCGATCTACTGGACGCGCTCGACACGTTGGATCGCTCGGGTCTTCTGGCGGGGGACGAGGACAGGGTGCTGTGCAAGCACGATCTCCTGGCCGAGGCCGCGGCGGCCCGCCTCTCGCCGGCGGCCGCGCGGTTCCTGGAGCATCGGATCGGGATCACGCTCGAAGCGGAGCTCGCGTCGATGGGGCAGGGACCGCTCCTGTGGGAGTGCGCGCAGCATCTGCAGGCGGCCGGGGAGGTCGACCGCGCCCTGCGGCTGGTGGAGCGGCACGCCGAGCACGTTCAGGGGATCGGGCTGCCGAGTGAAGCGGTGGAGATCTGGGAGCGGGCACAGCGCATCTGCGTGACGGACAGCCAGCACTTGATGGTAAGCGAGCATCGGGTGCTGACGCTCATGGCGGCGGAGGAATGGGCCCGCGCGCTCGCCGCGGCCGACGATGTCGCGCGCCTGCGAGCGCAGATCGGGCTGGCGAGCCGGCGGCACGACGCGATCGAGCTGGCGGTCATGGAGGCGCGCTGGCTCGTGGGTTATGACATCGGCGCGCTCTTGCAGGGCGCTCAGGAGTGTCTGAGCGATCCGACCGCTGACGCCAGCCATCGGACCCAGGCCGGCTGGCTCGCATTGGTGTACGCGTACAATCTTGGCGATCCGCTCGCGGTCAAGAGAACGTATGCAGCTATTGAACGGGTATGCGTGCACAGCCCTCTGTCCAGCGAGGGGCGCGCACGCATCGATCTGATTTTCCAC